>DASQLB010000288.1:0-3661 GCA_035630235.1 Nitrososphaeraceae archaeon
ATTTACATTAGAATTAGAACATTTAAAAGTTGATAAAAATGATAGAGTCTTTATTACAGATGGGGCAGATAATCCAAGAGTACAAGTGTTTGATAATGAAGGACATTTTATAACCGAATTTGGGAAATTTGGAATAGGTAATGGTGAATTTAAAAAACCAGAACATGTTGCATTCAATGAAAAAGATAATAAAGGAACTGTTTATGTTGTAGATAGAGGAAATCACAGAATACAAGCGTTCTTACCTTGTTAAGAAAATTTACTAACACTATTAAAATTTTAATGGATAAAGATGAATAGTCACAATTAAAATATTTTTAATTATTATCCTTAATACTAGTTCATATTTTTTACTTATTCATTTTCTTGCTGTATTGACTAAAAGCAGCTATAGAGCAGTTAAGATCACTACGAATTAGGCAAATGGTTATTTGAACGAACAAAACAACCATAATAAAATGACTTATCGATTTTTATATAATCAATTCGATTAGTCATCTTGTAATATAGTTATAGTAACTCCTATGACTTTATAAAGCAAATAAAAACAGAAAACAAAACATCAGGGTTTTGATAGATAATGTATTAAAGACTATATATCTATTTTCAACAAGACAAAAATTTACTAATTTTAAAGTTGACATAGTATATTATAATATGTATTACGATTCGTATTTTGTTGATATAATCAAAAAGTATTAAGATACAGAACATAACCGAAAAATAGACCCTATCACTATTCTCTTCATAAGGCTAACAGGCTTGGTACAAAGTTCAAATTTATTATTTATTCCTAAAATTGATCATACATTTTATTTACTATCAGAGAAATGTATTGATTCTTAATGTTGAAATTGATAAAATTAAATTATTATTATGGTCTAAAAAATTCACCTAAATTAGTATAAATTAGCCTTTAACCTAAGCAAACGAACGCTGAAAATATGATTAACTCTTTTTCCAAAATATCTATAAATGTTTCATCGGTTATGCTACTTCTTACTACATCTTTTATCGTGATCAGTATAATTTTCTTTAATAATAATTCTTTTGCAACTGCAAGTAATACTAGCAATAGTAATGAATTTAATATTATAACTGCGGCTGATTTTGGATGCTCTCTAAGGGCTCAAGAAAATATTAAAAATATAGAAAAATTTAATCCAGAATTAGTTCTTGTTCCCGGTGATCTTAGTTATAAAAAGACAGCTGATTGTTGGTTTGATATGACCAAAGGATTAGACTCAAAAATTAAAATAGCACTCGGTAATCATGAAGCCTATGAAGAAGAAGGACCTATAGGTGAGATATTGAAAAAATCGATAATGGATCATTATGGTCTCGATAAATCGTATTACTCGTTTGATTATAGGAATGTTCATGTACTGGTACTGGATACACAATTAGAACTATCTGTTGATACCTTACAAGCAGCAGCAATAATAAATGATACTTCAATTAAAAACAAAGAGGAAGACAAAGACAAGCCAAACCATAAAAAGGAAAATCCATTATTAGAACGTTATCCAACAATTGACATAAAAGACTTTATTGAGAAGAATTCAATTAATATAAAAGATCCATCTCTTGAAAAACTTGAACAAAAAAATGCCCAAGTTCCTGACTTAGAGTTCGACAAAGGACAATATCAATTTGTACTAGATGATTTGAAAAAAACTAACCAAAATAAAAATATAGAATGGATATTTGTAATATTTCATAAACCAATGTATTCTTCTATATCCAAACAGTTAGAGGAATATATTATGCGGGATAAATATCAACAAATCTTTGACAAATACAATGTAGATTTAGTAATTCAAGGTCATAACCATATTTATAGCAGAACTCTACCACTATCATTCAATAGCCAACAGATTTCTGAGCCTATTCTAGATCAAAATATAGATAATAGTAACAATAATGGCACATTTACTCAACCAGATGGTATTGTTTATTTGGTAGTTGGAACGGGAGGGGACGAACTTTATGAAATAACCGAAAAACCATATTATGTACAAAATCAATATGACAAGGGATTTGGTTTTGTAGATCTCAAGATAGATGGTAAAAAATTAGATGGAACATTTTATGTTATCAATCTAGTTTGTCAAATGAAAATAAGCGAGAAAAAAAAGAAAGAGGTTCTGGATCTTGAAAGTTGTATGCCACCAGCCCCAGGTACAGATGAATTGAAAATATTAGATCATTTTACTATAAATAAATAGGTAAGATAGGTAAAAATTGTAACTGAAAGTAATAATATATAGAATTAAACAAAAGAAATTTACTCTTTAGTCAAATAAATTTAAATAGACAACCACTATCAGATTAATTATTATAATTATTCATTATTTAAAATACAAAGTCATTTCGAGCAAACCTATAATAGATTCATTTATATTTTGTTACTAACTGATTTTAACTTGAAAATTATGCGATTAAAATAAATTCTTTATCTACAAATAAATTAGAATTTATTCTTATTTATTATTTCAATCTCGTAATTTAATATATATTATACACTGCTAAGTAAAATCAATAATACAAGTCTGTATAAAACTTTATTGTACTTTATATAATAAATATATGTCAGCTCAGTTATTTGTACCACATTATTTTTAAAGACAAACTACCACATATCATACATGCAATCCAATCTATATTATAAAAAATTAAATACATCTACCTTCAAAAAGAATCAAATTTCTAGACATCAATTTATAACATTACTAATGATACAATTTCAAAAAGTTATTGAATATTAAAAATAATTTATAATAAAAATAGGAATGTGAATTAAATGATAAAAAATCTTATATTGATATCTTTCATCTTGATAGAAATTTTAAGTTTAACAATACATTTCAATACTCTTGTATATGGTCAAGATTCATCTATTACAAATAACTTAAAAACATCCAAGAATTTCAATATTGCAGTAGCGTCAGATTGGGGATGTGATGAAGATGCACAGAAAACAGCTGATAATATCCAGTCAAAGAATCCGGAACTTGTTATTGCAGGAGGAGACCTTAGCTATAAAGGAACGGGCACTTGCTGGACTGATATAATTGCTCCATTTGAGTCTAAAACAATAGTATCAATGGGAGACCACGAATATCATGATACTGATGGGGGAAAAACCGGTGTCGTAAATGATTACTTGAAACCACTGGGAATAAAAAATTCATATTATTCTTTCAACTTAAATAACGCCCATTTTATTGCTATTGACCCATATGTTGATTACAGTCCAAATTCAGGTCAGTATAAATTCGTTGTAAATGATTTAAAAAAGGCTTATAATAATCCAAACATTGACTGGATATTAGTTATAGAACATATTCCATTGTATACCTCTCCATCAAAACATCCTGCTGATATTACAATCAGAGATATATTCCACCCTCTCTTTGATAAATACAATGTTGATTTAGTATTTAGCGGAGATAATCATAATTATCAGAGAACATATCCCTTAACATATAATACTGTTGATAGTTCAAATCCTATCATTTCAAAAAAAGATTCTAATAATTATAAAGATGACAAATCTGGAGTAATTTATATCATAACAGGAACAGCGGGAAGATCTCATTATGATATTACCCAAAAAGCTCCATTTGTTGCAAAACAAGATGATACTCAGTTTGGTTTT
>DASQLB010000289.1:0-6244 GCA_035630235.1 Nitrososphaeraceae archaeon
CTCCGACCTGAAGGTCGCTGGATATTGATGGGCATGTCAAATGAGAAATTAACAATAGATCCACTTTCTCTGTTCTTAAACCGTCATCAAATTATAGGTTCTCAACAAAATAGTCCAGAATATCTTTATGAAGCATTAGATTTTTTAGCAAAAGGCAAGGTCAAAGTAATGTCTGAAACTTTTTCTTTGGATAATATAGGTGAAGCCTATGATAAAGTGGAAAATGGAAAAGTTCGTTTTCGTGCAGTAATTCGAAATTAAATAATAATTTCATAAAGTTTAATGATTTTTGTCCAAAAAATTATGACTAATAAAAATGATTTACATCAATCATCATCACAATTTCTGTATCTAACAACAAAAGGACGTAAGACAACAAGACAGCATACAATAGAAATATGGTTTATAGAATATAATAAAAGATATTATATTTTATCAGAACATAAAAAAGCTTCGGATTGGGTCCAAAATATTATAGTTGATCCCAATGTGACCTTCAATGTAAACAATAAAACCTATAAAGGTTATGCTAGAATATTAGTCGATAAAATCAATGAACCAATACTAGCTAAGATAGTTTCTAATCTTATGTTTAGTAAATATGGATGGAATGATGGATTGATTATAGAATTAACATCAAATGATGACTTATAAACATATAACAGACATATTTTATTTTTCTTTTATAAAATTTGTCTATTACTAGAATCTATATTTCTATGAATAAACACATGTAAGGCAGACATGCAAGGCAGATCGATTTGTTAAAGTAATCTCAGTTTATTAAATGGTTCAAACCTTTGATTTACTTTTTCATTTTTTATATTGCTTACTATTGCTTACTAAAAATTGTTTAATGAATATTCAAATAAGTTACCAAATTGATAAATACCAGTTTACCGATTCCAATTACCTGTCATGCTAGAAGCCCTCAGAACCAATACTATACTAAATGTTTTCAACAATATCCTTTTTCTAATAAGATAGTATATACCAACTACTAAATTATCAAGTCATAGATAGAATTATATTGAATTATTCTTAAAATTCTCAAGATTAGACAATGTTAAAGATTTCAAGTTTTTTATTTGGTATTATTGCCATCAGTACTATTATTATCTTAATTTCTGCAAACTCACCTTCTACCTCTTCTATTTATGCTCAAGATACTCATTACTATAATAATAACATCAACGAAAATAACAATTCTTCACTTTTAAATGAACTCGAAAATATAAAAAATATACTTGAAAGTAAGGTAACAAAACTTGCTACGGCTTTACAAATTGCCAGTAGTCTACCACAAATTTTACAACCTCCCGATATAAATTTGATAGATCCAAAAGTTAAGGGTATACCAGAAGATGCCGAGATAGAAAAGAGAAAAATAGCTAAAATACTCATGGATCAATTTAAAGAATTTAATTCAATTTTATATTATTTTAATAACGGAGATATATATTTTTTCGAACCATTTCAAGATCAGTTAAATCTAACTGCAACTAATTTTTCATTTCGAGATTATTATCAAGTAGTGAATCAGACTAAAAAAACTTACGTGAGCGATGCAATTATCTCTAAAGCAACAACAGGAACAAATCTCGCAGTAATTGCTACTCCAGTAATCAACAAAACTAATAATATGACAGGAATACTGTCAGGAACAATTAATTTTAACAATTATGACAAATTTCTACAGACACTTAATTTACAAAATAATACCAGACTGGTATTAGTTGACAAGAATGGAGTAAAGATAGGTGACTCTAATGAAAATGAGACGTCAGCATCAAAAGAATCTTTTGAAAAAAAACAGTTTTCAAATCTTACCTCAGTTAAGCTTGCATTGGAGGGTAAATCAGGAAGTATTGTAGAAAAACTAGACGGGAAAGAAAGTCAAATCACTTTTCTTCCCTATGATCTTTTTCAAAATAAAAGAATTTTACTACTCATTCAAGATTGTAACAGCAATGTTAATAATTCGAATCAATGTATAGATAATAATAACAAAGAACTTCACCTATTTAACGAGAATGTTTTAACTATACTAGGTAGTTTTTTTTAAGATAACTACTTTTTTTCGTATTTATATTTTTATTATTCAATATTAAACTCTTCAGTATAGATATTAGTCTTAGTTAAAATATAATTATTATATCTCTGATAAAATTATTTTTTATTATAATATTTTTATATTTTAGATATCCACATTGATAATCTTTATCTCATATTAAGAATAATTTTTCTAGATCAACCTTAGCTTTGAAATGCATTTTTAAAATACAAAATTGTATCAAAAACAGTTGATAAGTCTTAGAGACCGATAAGTTTACAGAATCCCAATATATTATCTGTTTTTATATTTAATTGGATAACAAGATATGGTTAATTTAGTATTCAAAATGCATTAATCATAGTAAATATGTTCTAGTAACAAAATTAAAAAAAAAGAAGTATATTAAATTATTTTCTTAAGCATATGATGATAACAGCTTTCTAACCATGGGAAGAAAATGTAAAAAGTTGCCCACTCAAATCCAATTCGTATAAACAATCCCATAACATCATTAAGTCCATTACCATAGTGATTCCATATTACCAGCCATATCTGCCATATCAATTCATTCCATGTTATTTCTATTACCCAGATTTTTGTTTGTGTAATAATTAATTTCCTAACATGTTTAAACTGTCTTTCTTTGATAACTTCTATTGTCTGTTCCCAAATTTGATATCCGCAGTAGTCCCATGCTAGGGAACCACCAATCTGTTCTACTCCTTTGTATACTAATTGTTCTCCTACTTGTGCCCAAGCTGTGTATATTACTGGGCCTTTTACTGCACTTATGAAACTAATTAATATCATTTTAAAACTGTTTGGCAGTGAACACCTTGAATCACCTCAACAATTTTTTCTTTCTTTCTTCATATGCAGTGGCGATAGATGTTGAACTATAGTATGCAAATGAAGATACCTGTGCTATTAGTAGAGTAAGACCAATGAATATGAAAACAAGATGGGTTGTTGTGCACCATAGATACAGCATTAAAAAAATAGTTATTGTTGGGACAATAAGAGCTAGTTTAATTTTTAAGCCATTATTCTTCTGACTCGTCTCCACCACTTTCTTCATCTCCACCAGTTGAACTTTATACATTAGAAAATTCAGAGTAATTGATTTATTTAAGAGAATTGGTCTTTTTTTTAAAAATTTTAATTTTTTAAGATTTCTTTAAAATTATTTCAATAAATTTCTATATTGGCAAAAATTTTTCGGCGCCGAAAGAGTTAAACATCAAGTCTTTAACATTTAAAATATAATTGAAGTTCAAAGTTTGACTTGCTAACATAGTATTACTAAATTTGATTAGTTAACCTCTATTATGATTTGTAGTGGCTAATTTTTAGTAATTAAATTAATGGTGAAAATAGTTTATGTAATTCTTTATTACTAAATTTACTAACAGTTTTACATTGGAAACTTATTTGCGTTACTATCTGATCAATTTAATATCACGAGAGTAATAAATTAACAAAGAAAGCCTGTAAAAGTTTTATATTCTTTCTTGGGAGAGAAAACATTTACCGAAATAATTGTCTAAATTTGTACTAAAATACTTTTATTCAAATTTGCTGTATATATATTGAAGGAAAATATTAGGAAAAACTCAGTTATTGCAATTCAATCTTTTGTAATAACTACAATAGTCTATGCACTTCTAGTTCCTGTATTTTTTGAAATGGAAAACAATGCTTTTGGAGAAGAAAACTTTGTTGATGATGGTAATGGTAAGACAGCATATAGTCAACAATTAGTAGAAACTAAAGAATGTAAATCTCCTTGTTCATCTACTGCAGAAATGTGTATTGCTATGCGTGCTTAAAAATCTCTTTTCTTTCTTTTTATTAATTCTTGTTTAAAAATAATAATAGCCATAACCCACTACTATGGATTAGGATCAACAGTAATAATAGTAGAAGGCTATGACTTTGTACTCACAATCTTATTATTGGTCTATAAGATTGTATGAATAAAATGATTTTATATTATTTAATAATTGGAGACAATTTAATTATTATATTATTTTATAACCATAACCATTCTCTTTTTTATCGATGTCAAATAATCGAGAAGAAGGCTATGGCTGGCTGCTATGGATATTTTCTCTCTTGACAGATAAATGTAATATAATATATGTCCAATATAATATTTAATAATTTAATGATAAACTTGTTTATTATTTAGTTAATTATTTGTCATAGCCTGAACATTATTGAAGGGTTGATATTGCGTGTGGACACACAAGAGTAAGTCCAGACTATGACAATTGACATGGTTAAAGTTGGTGCAACAACAGGAAGGACTTGAATAAAATGCTCTTATTATTACTATAACTTAGTTACTGTACTATAATTTAGTTACTGTAATGAATAATAATTATGCTTTGCATGGGTTTTAATTAAAAATGAATATTGTTAATCAAGGCTTACCAATACCTGCTGACTTCTATATTGAACTCAGAGATAAGATTAGTGATATTATGTATTTAGGTACAGGAATTAAACCTGCTGAAAATGAAAGTTACTATGAACCAAACCATGTTGATGATACTGAGAGATATAGAGATGACATATTAAAAGATCTAACAAAACGTGAATTGGAAATACTTGAACATGATTTTGATATTCTAGATGAACTTATGTTTAGTTTTTTAGAAAAGATACATGAAGCTCTTAAAAATAAATAGAGATGAGCTCTTCTAATGTGGAAGAAGGGGAAGAATACAAAAATATACCTGTAATTTTTATGCATTTAATAGATTCATACTAGCTGATTCAAGTATATCTATTTTGTACTGATAATATTACTAGAATAACAAATAAAGTACTTAAAAAATTTATTAAATTTGCTAAAAATATTTAATTTTAAAAAGGTTCAAGAAAATTACTAATAGATCCATAGAGATTTATTTTATTTATATAAATTAAGATATTTTTGACAATATGATTTTTGCTATACCATCTAATTCTCTTGGAGTATCAATAACATATTCACAAACGTTAGCATTTAATGCAAATTCGAAAAATTCCCTTAAATTATAGAATTTCGCATAATCACAATAATTTTGATATTCGGTTCTATTTATTTTGTCTCTTTCAATACTATTATCATTAACACAACGGTCATGACATATTTCTTTTGGAGCTTTCAAGATAAATGAAAAAATTCTATATCTCTGGAAATGGTAGGTTCACTAATCTGTAACATTCTTGATATTTCTGCTTGTGCGAATCCTTTAACTGATAGCTCTTGAACCTTATTACGTCTCCAAATTATCTCATCTTTCATTTTTGTGCTTGATTCTTTCATTTTTTATTCTCAAAATTTTATGTCTTTCATATTATAGACGTAACCATGATTTTTAAATATTATTTGTAATCGAAAGAAAGAATAATAAAATTAAGAGAAAAAGAATTTGTTTATTCTTTTTCTACATTTTTTGTTTTCGTTAGTTTAGTTTAGTTTATTTGTTAGTGGAATTTTCCAGTAATCCTTTTGCTGCATCAATATGTTTTTTTGCTCCTTCTATATCACCTGAGTCAAGAGATTTCTTGGCTTCATCTAGGTGTTCATTTGCATCTGGACAATCAAAACAGATAGTCGCTTCTGCATCTTTTTCAGATAACAATGATACAGACAGAAGGGACACCATTAACATTGCTGATAACATCATCATTGTTGTTACACTTGACGATTTTGTCTTATTCATTAAATTTGTTGTAGTATTCGTTCTATTTATGTATGTTCAAAATAATTAATAAAATTATTAATAGAAAGATAAGTGCCTATAAGAAAGAATTTTTTGATATATCTCAATGTATTGGATATTCTCAAGTTTCAATCCCAATTCGTCAGTTCTAGAAATATACTCTATTTACTAACTTTATTCTAATAAAACATGATAAGTTATAGAATTATTCAAAAATAAAAAAGAGTAGCTTGTCCCACTTTTAGAAGGATTTAAATCCTTACTCTTAGCTTTAGTATTTTTTAAATAGATCATAGGTTTTAATATCTTGTGCAAAATAATTTTTTGTTGTAAGCTAGAAATCCTTGAAGATTCCCTCTTCAATAGGGAGTACCTTTTGCGCGTTGATTTTTGAATGCCTCTATATACCATTCAAATTCTTCAATAAATCGTTTTACTCTTTTATCATAAAGTGGATTTCTTAATCTACCAG
>DASQLB010000290.1:0-6593 GCA_035630235.1 Nitrososphaeraceae archaeon
GTCGTCTGGTAGTAGTAGTTATTCAGACTATGACAATTAAATTATCTCCAATTATTATATACTATAATGAGATGACCAATATACCGCAGACAAGTATAACACAATTCCACACTGTCATAAACTCCTCTGTTGTTATTTTCAACCTTAGAGGGCTATGACAAATCGTTCATATTTAATGAAAACTCTATCAAATTATTAAGTATATAATGATAATTAAAAAATACTCTAAAAAAACCAGGATTCTCACCAAAGCCGTAGCCCTCTTTCGTTACTTGCAGGCTAAGAATAGTGGATTATGGTTTAACTATTAAAACAAATAATTTAATAATGCTCGCCAGACAAAATCAGAAAGAAAGAATGAATCCCATCCTAGTCATAATTACCTATATCTATTTATCTATGTTAATAATGAATGAATATTTTATATCATACAAAACATCATTATAATAATAAAGTTTATGTTTGTACTTCCTATTTCCAATATGCTTTCAGATAGAATATTCCCTAAACACAGATTCACAAGTTAAAGATACAAAGTACAAATTAATTATTTATTTCATCTTGTTTATTAAGTTGGAAATTCGAGTTTCTAATGTGGAAGGAAATTCCTTCTTCGTATAAACCTTTACATATACTCTTTATTATTCCTTCTTCAATTAATTTTAGTCTGTTCTTGTTTTCAATAAGATCTGTTGGTATATCAATGTCCATTTCTACTTTTAACTTTAGAAGTTTAGTCGATACCATGAATCTAATAAAATCTTATTCTCTATTTAGTTTACGGTTTTAGTTTATAAACTATTATTAGCCCAAAAATAAACTGGAGTAATATGCTGAAATTCAATATGTTAACCAGTTTTTTAAAAGTTATTAATGAATTTATCTGTATATATAACATAAGATAATTAGATATAGCCAGGCTATTAGATTATTATTGGGATTCTAGCCTCGAGTCTTTTTATACGTCTTATATTTTTTAAGTATGAAGTATACTACATCTTCAAATATAGATCAAAGTTCAATTTCTTTAATATTGAAAGTTTGTATTAGGTCATGACTTAAAGAATTAATTAATAGAAAATTAGAAAAATTGAAAAAAGAAAGTTATTTATCGAAGAAATAGATAATAAATTTTTTTTAATCAAGTACACAAAATAAAGATATAGTTGAATTAATTATATTTACATATGAATAACAATACAGGTTTTGAATTAACACAAGAACAAATAGATACTATAGGAAAAACAGCGTCTTATCTTGATACAATAGGAAATTTTGTAGATTGGTGTTCTAAGAATATCGAGAATATTGATTTAAGAGAATCTTATTCAATAATGGAAGATTTCGTAAAAAGTAGTGAGCATATCATTCAAAGAATACACAAAGTAAACCCTCAATCATAAATCTTTTTAATATTATAATTTTTTAAAACTTATTTCTTTAGAGTTATTAACTAACCTGCTTTATGTATTGCTGCTAGTATGTCTCTTGCTAGTCTTTTTTATATTTGCTCCTTTTTTATATTTATCCATAGTCAAATCTATCATTTCTATAATTTTTTGTTGACGTTCATTATAGTTAGGATGTGAGCTAGAGTGAATCATTTCTTGACGTTCAGCTCTAATTGATAGCAAATGATTTTCAAATTTGTTTATTGTTTTTGTTTCATTATCTTCATGATTAATACTATTTTGATTTACCCATGGGTCAAGATTTGGCATGCAAAGTAAACTGGTTGATTTATATTATTTATATAGGATATAATAAGTAATTAACATATAATATTTACCTGATATGTGCTATGACAACCTTTTAGGATATATGCTTTTTTATTAAATACTTTTTAGGACTATTATTTACAATTATAAAATTGCAAATCTAGCCATTGGAAGAATAATAAATCTAAACAATACTAATAACAAAATAAAAAATGTTGATTGTGATAATTTTATCTTTTAATAAATTGATGGCTTATTATAGTTGCTACCAAAGTAAAAGACCCAATTAAGGCAGCAATAAATACAGTATCTGCTACTGATGCTAGTGGTTCACGGATAACTGCTATAAATATTGAATAAACAAGGATAATAAATCCAATTAAAGCGAATAATCCTAAAATTATTGGTTTAATACCATTGCTCCTATCTTGTTGGTCTCCAAATGAAAATGATTTTCTAATTGCATTTTTTCCTTCTTTTGCCACTTCTGTTAAAGATCCTGGTACTTTACCAGATATTTTTTCTTTTACTGGTTTACTCTCGTATCCTCTTGATTCATTAGTATCTGTAGTTTGACGGTTAACTTCATGTCCCTGTTCTATTTCACTTGATGTTATATTAGAAGTACCTATTTCTTTATAATCATCAGAAATCGTTGGTTTCTCAGTCATATCAAATACTAATACAACCCATATATAAAAAGATGAGAATATAAAAAGTATTGTTTAAACTAGACACTTGTTATCCATTCAAAAGAGATTCTTAGAATGTCTATATTTATTATTCTAGGAGATACTTTAAGTAAATTAAGTATCCGTACCATATACATAACTTACAAATACAGTTTAATAAGAAAAATATGATAAAAATTAATAATATTATAATTACATTATTATAAGCAAAGACGAATATAATAATAAATTCTAATTTGTATATGCATTTTAATCGGTTAAATTTCTTGTATGTTAATTAGTTTTATTATTGACTAGTTACATTATGCTTTGATTTTGTTATTAAATTTTTTTCTCGGTCTTTCGATTCCGATCATTTTTCATTATTATGTAAAAGATTTAAATGCACTTCTATTTTGGTAATCTATTAATTATATTATTTAGACTTAATTTAATTTTAGATTTTTAACATTATTTTTTGACCAACATACATTGTTGTTTAGACTTTTATCGATTATTATCAAATAGATAGACTTCCTTATATTTTCGGAGATTTCTTTGCTCTCCTATGGATTTTTCTCAATTTAAAGAATATTATAACCAAATTAATCAAATATATATTGTAAGAATACTTGGTAGGTTTAGAATACTAAGGGAATAATTATCTTAAGTTAAAAGGTGGTAAAATAGAGTTTCATTTTTAAACCAATAGTATTGATATAAAAAATTGGATTTGTTAAATATATGTTATTTGATATTTATGACAAATAATTTTAATCTACTTATACGAAAAAAAGCAATAGAAAGAGATATCATTAACATGCTGAGAATCAATCTATGAAATATATATACTAGCAAATAAAAAAAATCAAAATGACAGAATTTGATCCAATAACATACAAATTAAAAATCATATCTAATTGGAATGCGGTAGCAAATAAATACCATAATAATTGGGTTCAGAATGATATTGGGCCTTTTGGTGCTACAGAAAAATTAATCCATATTGCAGATATTCAACAATCTGATTTTATCTTAGATCTCGGATGTGGTACTGGAACAGTAACAAAAAAAATAGCCAAGAAATTAGGCAAAACAGGAAAATTAATTGGAATTGATATTTCAAGAAAAGCACTTTCCATTGCTAAATCTGAAACAAAAGATTCAAATGTAGATTTTATAGAGATGGATGTTGAAAAAATTTTCTTTTCACATAAATTTTCTAAAGTAGTTAGTCAATTTGCAGCTATGTTCTTTACTGACCCTATGAAAACATTAAAATCAATAAGAAAAATAATGGTTCAAGAGGGTACAATTGTTTTGTGTGTTCACGGACTAGCTGAAAATGTGCCTTACTTTAACTGTATAATGAGAAATATTATGAAATTTTTTCCGAATCTAATACCAAATGGATCCCCCTCGGTTCATTCATTGGGAGATAGTACCAAATTGTATGATCTTTTAGTAAGAACAGGATTTACTAATGTAAAAATTGAAAAATATCAATTTTCATATATTGCTGGAACATTTGAACAATATTGGCATAATTATATGGAATGTACAGCAAACTCTATAAAAGAAATAATTAATAAAGACGACGAGATTCTCCGTCTAATTAAATATGAGTCAAAAAAAAATACTTTACCTTTTCTGCAAAATAATAAAATCACATTTCCATGGGAGATATTGATTGCATCTGCATGCAATCCCTAAATATCATATTAAATGTCCTCTTGATTTTTTTTAATATAAAAATTTAAGTAATCATTAAAATAAAATATTTAATCTTTCTTTAACTAGGTTACAAATTTTATTATGGATCTTTTCGACATTTTCTTCACCATTGATTATGTTCCAACTATAAACCTTAGATAATTTTCTATAGTTTTGTTTAACAGTTATTAAAAAGTCTTGATTTCTCTCAAAAACGTCCCTATTATAACTTACTCTTCTGTATGACGTTTCAGGATCTATCTCAAGTATAATAACAAGATTTTCTTGTGGTAGCCCTTTGTCTAAGTTAATTAACCAGTTCAAATCTAATTCATGGGACAATCCATATACAAGATTTGATTGATAATATCTATCCATTATAATAATAGTTCCACTTTGGAGAACCTTTTCTATCTCCTCTTTTTTTTCCCATCGATTAACTGATAAAAGCAAATGTTGGACTTCAGTTGAGTAGGATCTTCTCCCGTCAAGAAACAATCGTATTTCTTTTCCGATTGGAGTTGAGTAATCAGGAAAATCCATAATTATACAATCTATTCCTGCTTTCTTTATCGCATTACTCAAAAGTTTACATTGAGTTCCTTTTCCTGCTTTGTCTATTCCTTCCAATACTATTATTTGACCGCCGCTCATTAAAAATATATACTGCTTTTTAAAATACTATAATTATATTTATTGCAAATTTGCTCAACTTGATATAATACTAGAGGTAAGAATTAAAAACAAAAAACAGTTATAAACTGGCTTTAATAAATATTGATTTATAATATTTATTATATTATAATAGATTATCAGCCAAAGGTGATATGACATTTTGCAATTTTGGAAGAAAAAAGAAGAATTTTGTTTTATATGCAAAAGAAAACTTGAACACAAGTACAAACCTCATAAGGAATGGGGTATAAATGGAGTGTTATGCAGTGATTGCCATATCTCTAAAACAAAAGAGTATATAGTGAAGAATCAACTAGAAAAGGAAAAACAGGAAAGAGAGCTGAATACATGTTCGATGTGTGGTCATCTCATTAAATCTGAATCAGAAAAGGTAAAACCAAGATGGCAATGGAATTTGGAGAGAGGAAGTATATTATGTAATAAATGTTACGAAAAAAAAGACAAGGAATTTGATAAAGAAAGAAATTACTGCTCTATCTGCGGAAGTAATTTGAAATTCTTTAGATATAACCCAAAACCGCATTGGAATATCTCTGGTCAGCTTTGCAGAAAGTGCTGGGATAGTAGAAATGAAATACAGTAACAAATAATACTAAAATTTATAATTCACAGTAGCAAGATACCTATATGTGGGCTCATAGTTCAGTTTGGATAGAATGGCTGCCTGCGGAGCAGTTGGTCGTGGGTTCAAATCCCTCTGAGCCCGTTGTATATATGGGTTCATATAATTGAGAACTAAAATAATTTTTATAGAAAGAGGGATTAGTCAAAGATGGTAGCCAAGTTATCGACAACTATAAAGAAAATTCAGAATTTACCTAATTTTTCTAATAGTATAACATTAGATGAATTTCTATTTTACATGAAAAATAACGGCTCATCGGAAAGACATCAGAATAATAACCTGATTGTGATGATTGAATTTTCCACCTATTTTGGTTCCAATCCCAGTTTTTACGATATCAATAAGAAAGAACATATCCTATCATTTTTATAAACAAAGATAAAGGATTCATCTAAAGACCCAGAAAAGAGGTGGATTACAAGTTGGAATCATTATCTAACAAGGATAAAATTATTTTATAGAAGGTTATACAACAAAGATAAAGAAATAGAAAGAGATTATTGGGAAACTCCTGAATCTCTTAAAATTAAGAATAAGAAAACAAAGAGAATTTCTCCCTATGTAGAAAGTGAAATTTGGGATAGAGATGAATTGCTATCCATTTTAAAATATGAACCATACAAGAGAAACAAATGACCAAAAATATCTTATTCAATATGGTCTCTCTAAAATAAAATCAAGAAATAGACATTATAGAGAAAAATAGTTCTTAAAGTTATAGTTAATTAATTAATTATGTTTGTTAAGAAAGAAGAAGAACATTATCAACAACAATAACAATAACAAAATAGGAATTAAATAAAATTAGATTTACTAACATTGCTAAATATAATTATTATAAATTATTACCGAGTTAGTAGTTCAAATAACTACAACGCTCAAGTCTTGGAATTGGTATTGTAATTGTTGTAGTTGCCATAGTCTGGACATTCAACCTATAACCCATTCGTATCATTTTCAGACTATGACAATTAATTTGTCTTCAAGTATTATATATTATGTAAAATAGTTAGTTCAATGAGTTTTAAGAATATTGAATGGAATGATGTTATCAAAAAAGAAGCAAGAGGTATTAATGATGAAGATTTTGGAGAAGTTCAAGAAATTCAAGGTAACTATGTTCTTGTTCAAAAAGGAATAATCAATAAAGAAAAGTTTTACATTCCAAAA
>DASQLB010000291.1:0-3281 GCA_035630235.1 Nitrososphaeraceae archaeon
AACTCATGCCTGTTGCTATCTCCTTTTTCTTTATCAAGTTTTTTAATTATCTGTTGCGAACGTAAAGCCCGATAGACTATATTTTTGATTGCTCCTATGGTCAATTTTTGTGGATTGGATGCAAGACGAACCTGTCCGCCATGAGTAGGAAGGTCAGTAATCTGCTAAATATCTCTCATTAACCATGATTCTCCTGTAATATTTTCACCATGAGAAGTACGAAAATCCATCCATTCCTTTAATGAATTGTAAGCTTCAGGCGTCATAAATGTATAATATTCCTCTTCATCGCCTGGATAAACCAAAAGTTTTGCTGCAATTAGATTTCAGTTTTTATCTTTTAGGGGAGTAACATTTTTCCATCTTAATTCTTCCCATGCACCAACGCGAATCCCTGAAGAAAGCGTAACATACACAATAGGTTTTAGTCTAATATCAGAAGCATGCAATAATTTTTTTATTTCTGTTGATTCAGGTATTCTATCAATAGCAGATTTACGTCCCTTTGGAACTCCTTTTCTAATATATTTCCAATTTATTAGTATATTATTCATATCGCAAAACGTCTTCAATGGTTTAATGTAATTGTTTATCGTTGTATCTGTTATTTCCTTATTAATAACACGCTGTTTTTGAAAAGAAATGAAATCAATAACATGTGATTCAAACCACGATGTGCCTTCGTCTTGTATTATATAATGAAGTCGATTTGTCCTTTCTTTTACATCCTTTCCTTCCAGCTGTAAATATGTTAAAAATACGTCTAATCTTCTTGGCCACTGTCTCTTTGTCTCCGGTGCCTTCAATGCATATTCAAATACCGCATAAGCATCTTTTTGCGTTAACTGCCTGACCACATACATATAGTAATTGTGGGCCTACATAAAGATACAGATACGATGTGGGCCTAAAGGGGTTTGAACCCTCGACCTACCGGTTATGAGCCGGTCGCTCTACCAGGCTAAGCTATAGGCCCAACTATTTCAATTATATTCAATAATTAGGTTATAAAAATTTAAGGCTATTTGAGTATGTACCTGTTAATTAGATGAAATTGTATCTTTTACATAATTATTGTAAATTGAATCAAGGAGTTGATTCTGTGATTTCATCGAACTTACAGATGCATTACGAATATTTTCGTTTACTACCTTTGTATTTCGAACTAATTTGGGATCAAGGAAAATGGTTTTCCATAATCGGGCGTGCTCTATATCTGCAATTTGATGTATCTTAAAATATTTGATAGCTTCATCAGAAGAAATGTTATAAAATGTTGTTAATCCTTCAATCTTGGTCTTACTAATCAGAGGAAGTTCTTTTTCAAATGAATACATTGCTGATGCACCTTCAGTTAGAGAGGAATTACACAAATTTTTCAAGTTTTCAATAGCCAAATTAACTTCATTATTTCCTTCATACTCCAATAATTCTTTTTTTTCGACGCCTAAATACTGTGCAAAATTTATCCATGGTTCTATATGTTGATATTCTTCAGCTCGAGTATTTTTTACTGCTTGCAAATACTCATTACCACAGTGAGAGTTTTGGAGATTCCTCTGAATATTATTAACTAATTGTGGAACAGCTTTAACCAATTGAAAGTATTCTTTTGAATAACTACGTAAATGGTTCAATGTTAATTTACCCTCTTTCCAAAGAATATAAAATCGATGATTTAATAGACTTCTTTTCCCTATTTCATCATCTATTATTTTTATTAAATTCCCTAGACTACTACTATCATTATGACTGATTATCATACTTAATAAAACGCTTAAAGATTAGAAAAACCTTTTGTATTTTTTAATTCTATTAGCGTTAAGAATTAAGAAAAGATTTTATAGAAATTAAAATTACAACTCATCGTGCTCCGGTGGTGTAGGAGCTTGATTATAGCTGCACAATCCGGTCAAGCATTGTGGCCTTTCGAGTCGCAGATCCCGGGTTCAAATCCCGGCCGGAGCAATGAAAATATTTTATTTGATGTTTATTAGCTAATAATTATTAAGAATAGGTCTATAGTAGCATTAATATTCTTAATATTTTTAACTAAAGTGAAGATTAAATACTTGGATGGCGATATTATAAAAGGAAAAAATACAAATCAAGAATCAAGTAGCTCATTGATGGAACAATTTAGTGATTTTTTATTAAAAATTAATAATACGTTAGAAAGAGAATTGGATCGTTATTCCTGGTCTGAATTTTATTCTCCACTTAAATATGCCTGTGATGGTGGAAAGCGAATTCGTCCTCTAATACTGATATTATCCTCTGAAATAATTAAATCGAAAAATAATGAATCTACTAATCTCACAAACAATCAAAGTAATTCAAAAAGAGATGATGAACGATTTCTAGCAGCTTCTGCAATCGAACTTTTACATACAGAATCAGTCATACATGATGATATTATTGATGAAGAAAATGTGAGACGAGGAAAACCATCTTTTCATGTAAAATATGGATATAATAATAGCATATTAACCGCAGACTTTGTTCTTGGAATTATTTTAAATATTACTTCGAAATTAAATAATCCTCGAATTTCCTCTGAAATCGCTAACGCAGCTATTCGTATGAGTGAAGGGGAAATAATGGAAATTAGATTGAACAAAGACCGTAATATTACTGAAGACGATTATATCAAGGTCTTAGAGCATAAAACAGCATCTCTCTTTGAATCTTCTACTAGAATAGGTGCCATTTTGGCTGATGCAGATGAAGATGATACTCGGGCAATAGGAAATTTCGGTCATTTGATGGGAATAGCTTACCAAATACATGATGACCTTGATGATTGGAATAATGAAGATAGATTATTTAACTTATTAATGAAACAGAATAATCATTCTCAAATTCTTGTAAATAAAATGGAAAAACTGTACAAATCTTATTCAGTCAAAGCGAACAACGAACTTGATCTAGTAATCAGCAATAATAAAAATAGTTATACTCAACGCTTAAAACATCAATTAGAGGAACTTACTAATCTTAACATGTTACCATTTGAATCTACTTAAATGATATTTTTATATAGAATAGTATAATTTTCTATAATAATCATTATTGTTCTAATTTCAGTTAAAAAGAGAAATTGAAAACTTTGAAATATTCTATAAATACAAAAAACAGTAAAATCTTAAACATTTAATTAATTATTATTTGCTTAATTTTTATGTAGTTATTAGTAGATTCATCTCTTTTAATTGCAAGTAAATCATCATATCCTCGAATGATAATAGACGATATCTACGTATTTGATATATAAGTTAAAT
>DASQLB010000292.1:0-6842 GCA_035630235.1 Nitrososphaeraceae archaeon
CTTGGATTCCTGATTTACTATTCATAGATTTGGATTTAACAAATTTTAAGACTGAAAAGTTATTACAAGTAACTTTGAATAAAACACTAAAAAGTATCAAAGAAAAACTTGACAATAATGCCCATCCAACAGTTTTATGGAGTGGAAATGGATATCATGTAATTTTACCAGTATATTGTCCTATAGTATTAGAACGTATACAAGATTTTCAAGGATTTGATAATCCATCAGAAAACTTTTTGAGATTTGCCAAAGATATTTTATCAAATAATAAAGCAGACAAATCAAATAATCCATCATTTAGGTCTTGTCTTTTACGTATACCCAATTCCTTTAATGCAAAATGTCTTGATAAAGGTGAAAGTTTCGAAAACTCAAAGATAAAAATCATACAAGAATGGAATAGAGATAGGCCATCTATAAAATTTCTTTTGAAAGACTTTAAAAGATATCTTATAAATCAAAAAATAAAAGAACTTAAGAAAAAGAGAAAGATAGAGAGAAGGTCAGGCTATCAATCTAATACAGAAAATAATAGTATATTTTGGATAGAAAAACTCCTTGATACACCAATATCGGATTTTAGAAAAAATGCTACAAATCTTATTCTTGCTCCGTATCTGGTCAATATCAAAAAGTTATCATATCAACAGTCATTTGTTACTTTAACTGATTGGTTACAAAAATGTAATTCATTTAATAAACTTGATTTTAATCCAGATCATTTGGTAAAATATGCTCTAACTACTGCAATTCAAAAAAGAATACCTCCAATGAAGTTAGTAACATTAATGGACAGAAATTTAGAGCTATATAATATACTCCACAAACAAAATAATTATTCATGATTTTATATTTGATATAGTTAGATGCAGGCTGGCATTCCAACTACTGCAATTCGTTATCTTGGTACTATCCATGACTTTATGATGCTAAATCTAATTAACGCAACTCCTGCAGCAAGAGGTGCAATAGCTCATGTATCCAATACACTTCAAGAAATATTTTCAAAGTAGAATATATTCTATCTTTGATTTTATTTTTTAAAACAATATTTGTAAATTATCTTCAAAAATTACCATTTGTTACCTACGGATACCTACTATTTTATATTAAGTTCGTTGAAATTGAAAAATATTATTAACTCTATACATAAGATTTTTTTTAAATTTTTGAATTTGAAATTATTAAATGGATATTTCAAAATATGCTTGATGTAATTTGTTTTTTACTCGTCAAAACTCTAGATAGAGAAATGTAAAAAAATCAACATTTTACAATATGGTAAACTCTGTAGTATATATTTTTGATATTCCTTTGATATTCCTTACGTATATACTCTAGTATATACTCTCAAATCCTCTTTGTAAATGATATGTTACTTTAATTTAAAATGATTTACTTCTCAATTGTCCAATTATATAAAGAATATAATCAATAGTATCTTCTTCTTCTCCATACTCCAAAACTTCATCTTTTAGCAGAGTTTTTTGTTTTTTGGTTATAGCTACTTCTCTTTTTTTATCAAGTTCTTTGATGATATTATCTATTATTACTTGTTCTTCAATCTGCTGGTTCGCCATTTTTTTATTTGTTCCTGTTTTATATTTCTCCAAAGTCCAATCTATCATTTCTATAATTTTTTGTTGACGTTCATTATAGGTAGGATGCGAGTTAGGATGAATCATTTTTTGGCGTTCCATTTTAATAGATAATAAATAATTTTCAAATCTGCTTATTGTTTTTGTTGCTTTATCTTCATAATTATTATATTGATTTACCCAAGTGTCAAGATTTGGCATATTGCAAACACAAAAAATGTATTTATAAATTTGATAGATACCGTGAGGCAGGGAGAGAGAGGGAAAGAATAGACTTGTAAAAATACAACCATTTATTTTTATCAATCCTAATAAATGAGATGATAAAAATAATAATAGCAAAAAGGTTAAAATTTGTAACATTTTTCAGTGTTATTTTGGATAGTACGGTCAGTTAATGAGAAATTTAATTGTCATTTCCCCTCAGTCTGATATTGGCAAGCTTTTGCTTATTGTTTTTATAATCCACCATTGAGGTAAACGCCTTAAATCTCCACATCATTTTTTTATTCATAAAAATATCTATAATAGAAGAAAATATTTGTTTTATACAACATTAACAATATATCATTGATTAAAGTCTCAACATAAGTTTACAAGAATTAATAAATACAATATCCACTATGAATGAAATTACTTTCTCATAAAAGCTTCTCTCAGCAAATATGGAAAAATCATATTTGTCATAGTCTGGACAGGAATATGGTTAGTATATCAACCCTCTATGCTTAATGTTCAGGCTATGACAATTTATAAATCGATTGATTCAACTGGTAAATACTAACTAATAAATTCAATCTTTTGTATCAAATTATTAATACTATAATAATATCGAGAAATAACCTAAACAATCGAACAATCAATAAAATATATCTAAATCCAAAACCATTCCTTATTCTAGATTATTTGACTCCTCAATTGAAGAGGGGGGGTTACGGTTTAAAATAATAATAAATTCTCTCAATCATTAAATAATATAATACCAATTGATTCATACAATCTTATAATCCGCTTATAAGATTCGAGTCCACCATAGCCTATTATTATTGATTTACTCTCAATAGTAGTGGGGTTATGGTCTTAACTTTTAACAAAAAATCTCATAAAAAGTTTATTGAAGTATAGTAACGTTAAATGGATTAATTACTTGGGTATTCAATGATGTTGTAAGCAAAGAGCTTTCTGGTTTGACTTCTATACTATATAACAAAATGGCATTTCCGTTTGCTTCACCTTCTGCTACTGCTTTGTATTGTTTCCCTGTTCCACTAAGTTCCTGAACTGTAGTTTTATCTCCAGGTTCAAGTACTGTTGGTAAAACTCTATTCATACATTTAGGAGTCATTAATTCTTCTACGATATTATTCAAGTTTGTAGAAAAGTCAGAATTGCAATTACCTGCAATAAATGTAATATTTAATGGTAATGTATTTATCACAGTAGCATTCACCTCGAACGTATCACCTACGTGGACTTCATTAGGAACTGTAATTATATTTTCAAGTTTAACACCAGTAACTAATTTATTCACTAAATCGTCCAATGTAGAGATTGTTGAATCATTATTAGTTGTTGACTGTGCATAAATATTTTGAGGTATCGATAATGCTATAAATGTCACTACTACCATCATTGATAATAATATAATTGTAAATATTCCAAATCTTCCAACATTATAAGATTTCATTAGCCAAAATATGTTGGAACTAATATATAACACTTTTAAAGATACGTCATAATGCTATATTTTTAAATCTTCCTTTAGATATGAGAAACATTTAATTTTTCAACAATATGTTTGGAGAATATTACACGAAGGAAAAAATAGACTTTGCAGGTTCAATAGTCTTAAATGCAGATAAATAGAAGTTTGAGCATTATGATAGAAATTAGTAAGAACCCTACTACATGGAAGATTCTCCTTCTGGTATTCCATTAGCCTGTGTATCTTGATAGATTAAAAAAGTAGATAAAGAATTAATTCAAAAACTATATTCAGCAAAAACCATAGTAAAATAAAATAAATTAGTATTGAATAATTCAAAATGTCAATTTATACTTTTAAATGATATAGCAGTGCAATTGTCTCTAATCCTAATAAATAATATTGCTTATTTAATCTAAAGTGAGATCATACGTCAAAGTCTAAAGCAAAAATATTGATAATAGAGATGATAAAGACATCACTGATTTATTTTCAATATTTTTAGAATACAATGGCTATATTGTATATGCATATACCAGTCCTATTGAAGCATTCAATAATTTCAGAAAGAATAGTCACGATTTGATTATACTTGACTTGAAAATGCCAAAGATGGATGGAATGACATTATATCACAAAATTAAGGAAATTGATAATAATGTAATAATTTGTTTTACTACTGCTGATATTAACTACATTGAAGATTTGCGCAAAGGCATTATTGATATTGAGAAAATTGTTTTATACAAGCCAGTATTATTGAAAGACTTGAAAAATAAGATTGATTGGTTACTATCTCGTCAAGAAATAAGTAGTAATAAACCAACAACTATGATGATTCTTTGAAATCAATTATTAGTAATGAGTTACGGCTTGTTTTTTCTTTAACCAATAATTATCTTTAATTATTAAATAATATAATTAACTCTGATATTTACTCGACAATCAAAAAACCAGTCATTCCAACCCACTTCGAGATACCCTATCTTCTATCTATCATTTGCTTCTACTACGATGGCTATGGCTTTTTATCATAATAATAATTTTTGAAAGAAAGAAACAAGGTAATATTATCTTCTGCAGTAATGGTGTACTGGGTTTGAATCCTATTCCTCATGACCCTATTATGGTAAAGAGGAAAGACCAAATACGGGACTTGTCGAAATAAGCCTCTTACCTACAGAGGGTAACTCGATAAAAATTATTAATAATTAATACATGTTAATTACGATATATTATTTGTTAGTTGACTATTACTATATTATATTATGTAATGCATTTGATAGCAATTGGATACAATTTTTAAATCAATAATAAAACAACAAATCCCTTTTCTGATAGGTGGTACTTACTGGAATTATTATGACATATTATTATGGTTTTCTATTTACTATTATATCGTAAACAGTGCAATTTGGTATGTAATTTCCTATTTAGTTAGCAAATATTATTATAAATCCAAAGGAATCAATGACCAAAAATATCTCATCAATATGGTATATCTAAAATAAAATCCAGAAATAAAAGAGTAAAGACCTCTTAAATATCTCTTAAATTAAGTTTCTAATAATAAAAGGTAAATTAGGTTAGTAATAGAACTATACTACATACAAAATTTTATTAATATAATCTAAAGTTAAATCACTTGTTAGAACCTGGACTTATGAATCTCATTTGTAACCATTTCTATATACTCTTTTATTTCATTTTCTGTCATTGACGATTCAATTCCTGTCTTTTCTTCCATCAAGTCTGACTTTTTCTTTGCAATCGTTAGGACCTTAGATTCTAATTCTTGTTGCATATAAGCTGTACCTATAGATTCAAGTAACTTTGATTGCTCTGTTACAGTCTTTTTGATTGATTGACGTAAGTTAGAATCCTGGGAGACAATAACTGCCGAAGAATAAAGTCCAGAATATATAAAATAACATGCCAATCCAGTAAAGGACATGGACACAAGTCCATAGGGTGGATAGGCTGCCTGTGCAACCATAGCCGAACCAGATATATAAAAAAGAAGCAAGCCATAAGCTGCGTTTATCATATTGTTTCTAAGAATAGTATTTTTATTCAATGTTCGTGCCACTGATAAAAAAGCTGCTCCAAATACTACACCTGTAAAAATTCCACTTAAAGAAAAAATAAGGATATTTGTTATTGCATCTATATTTTCAGATGGAGTAAAATATCCAAATACAAAAAAAGGAAAATATACAAGATAGTAAACCATAGCAGTACTCATAATGGACCAGAACTTGAATTTTCCAAATTTTTGAATATATGGATATAGCAACTTGACAGTACCAATCCATGTAAGAACATAAGCAATGCTGGAAGCTATTTGATTGACAAGCGTAATTTGACTTCCCAGTGAAACGATACTAAATTCCGGAAAATATGCTACATTAGTTGATAGTATTACTGCCTTTTGCTGCATCAAAATATCAAGGTTAGAAGTTAGACTTGTAAAACCGTTGACTACATATGTAACCATAGACAAAGTAAGTATCAAAATCATGACGTTTTGATTTGACCTTCTAAACCATGAGAAGAGAGCTCCACCTAAAAAACCCAAAGTTATTATCCAAAGTCCATAACTAATCACATGAGATACATACAGTGTTATCAAATTGTACTGTTGGCCGGTTAGGATTTGCATAATAATAAATGCAAGTATTCCTGCTAATACACACTGTACAATAGATACTATAGTATAGGTTATACCTAGATGACGGACCCTGGTTTTATTCTCTTTGTTAATTTGTTTGAGATAAGAGAGAATAAAGTACTGTGAAACTACAAATATTATTGCTATGCCTAAGAATACACCAATTCCCCAAATTGAAGAAATTTGCTCAGGAATGAAATCAGCAACAATACCAATTTCTGAATCTATCATAACTGTAATAATCACAATTATCATGAGAATCAAAAATTTTCTATTGTCAAATTTTGGAACAATGAGAAATATTTTAGAGATATTCTTCACAGATGTATTAGATTTGGTAGCATATAAATTAGATTTCTTAGTGATTAGCGAATAAAAAAATGCCTTATCAAAACAGAAAAATTAAATGCTTATATAATTTTTAGCTTTAATATTGATAATGAATATCTTGTCACTCTTAGTAGATATTTTCGTAGGTAGAATATTTTTAAAAATGCTATTATGGCCTTTTGGATATAGAGATTAATATCCCAATATTCTTTTTTTAATAAGCAGTTAGTCTGGGTTGACAAAATTATAGCAATCTAAAATATCCAACGTTCTCATTTTTGTATAGTTTTAAATTGAAATTTAGTATGTTAACTTGAGAGTTGTACTTTGATAATCCCTATTTTTTTTATTTTTATGTTTTATCTAAATAATTTTAATTATTGTTTTTCAAATCAAAATATTTCTAAAATATTTAAATGTTAGAACAACGTAACTTAAAATAAGTTACTAATAATAAATACTAAATATGATGTAGTAGAACTACCCATTACATGGAAGGCTCTATTCCAGACGGGCCAGTAGTTTTCTCAGGTTC
>DASQLB010000293.1:0-2734 GCA_035630235.1 Nitrososphaeraceae archaeon
AAAAGTATCTAATAATAAACGCTTACCATTTTTTTCAATCTCTATTAAATATGTTACATGTTTCATAGTTTCATTGGTAGCCATATCAGATAATCTAAATTGAATTAAAGGAGTTTGACCACCTTTTAAGGTCTCTGTTGTGACTACAGGAGGAGACATCTTTATCAAAAGTGAAAGGTCTCTTCCAGCTGTTGATGCGGATAATTCTTCCATAAATAAACCATCTCCAAATATGGGAATATATGTAAAAGTAGTAGCAACAAATAGCAAAGGAAAAATAGCAGTAAATAAAATAAAAATAATCAATCTAATAGATTTCATATCAATAATAATGATTATTTAGAATAGTATAAATTTGTTTTTTTTAGCAACATTTTAAGATTAAAAATTTACTCAAGGTTTCTTCTAAATAATAAAGAAGACAACAATTTTACAAAGGCTTACAAAGCTCGACTTATGATATAAAAAGGTATAATATGACGGCCGTGTTAAGTTAACGATCTAGATTTAACTATGGACATTCTATTTCTAATCAAGTCTGCAAATTCGATTTGAGAGAAATAGAACATACACAATTGTAGTGATAGAACCATTAGTATCAGTAGCAAATATTGTCTTTATTGCTGCACTTATTGGCTCTTTTACTTTGGTAGGACTAATTTGTGGTCTTGTATTTCTACAGAAATAATACCTTTATTTTATTTTATTAATACATGAAAGGTCATCTTAGCTTCATGCTATACTATCCCAATCCATTCCAAATAAGTTACTAAAAAACTAAATACTATGTAGTAGAACCGTACTACATGGAATGCTCTCCGGACTGGCCAGTACTTTTCTAGGGTACATGTTTTGTAAAATAGCTAAAAATTAAATTTAAAAATATTAGTTTTAAAAACTATAACCCTATTAAATACAAATATTCTTCTAATACAATCCTAGCATTCATAGGCGAATCTTTTACAAAAAAGCCGTTAGATATAGATAAATTTATGCTTTACCCTATTTTGATAATTCCTATAGAGTGAAATTTATTGGAAAAACATATTCTTTCAATTTTAATTGTAAGTTTGTTTGCTATTATAATTTTCATAGTCCCTTATCTTTTTGAATTAAAGATTTCTCCTTTTATTTTATTTTCGTCTATAGTTGTGGTCTCAATTTATGTAATTTTATCCTTTGAAATTATACATAGAACATCAATTGTAATTTTTGGAGCTTTAATTCTAATACTTGCTAGCTTACTTGTAGGAAGTATTCATCCTAAGGAAACACTGCATTTTGTAATAGATGTTATTGATTTCAATACAATAGGGTTACTTTTAGGGATGATGATAATAAGTGCTATTTTAGGAGAAACAGGAATTTTTAATTGGATGGGTGTTAAAGCTATACGATTATCTCGTGGTAATTTATGGAAATTAATGATAATTCTATGTGTCTTTACTGCATTTACATCAATGTTTGTTGATAATGTAACTATTATTTTGCTTATGGTTCCTGTTACTTTGTCTATATTTAGAGCTCTTAAAATTTCACCGATTCCATTCATTCTAGGTCAAACTCTTTCATGTAATATAGGCGGAGCTGCTACTTTAATCGGAGACCCTCCAAACATCATTATTGGCTCGGCAGCAAATATTGACTTTACTTCATTCTTCCTTAATATGGCTCCTCCAATACTTGTAACTTTCATCTTAGGAATGGTTTTACTGAAAATAATTTTTAGAAAAGAATTAAAAACTATAGTAAATATTTCAGGAAAATTCAAAGCTGTACATGAAAAATCATTAATAAAAGATAAATCTTTACTTCAGAGTTGTATTATAGTTTTAGCTGGTATAATATTTTTATTTGTTATTCATGGAGCAATAAGAATTGAAGTATCTATTATTGCATTAGGAGGAGCAGCTATTCTTTTAGTTATAACAAGAACGCATGTAGAAAAAATTTTGCAAGAAGTTGATTGGGCAACTTTAATCTTTTTTTCTGGTCTTTTTATAATAGTTGGTATTTTGCAAGAAGTTGGACTTGTAGCATTACTGGCTAAAATTTTAATAGGAATAACAGGTGGAGAACCTTGGCTTACATTTCATACTGTAATTTGGATTTCTGCTATTACTAGTGGATTTATAGAGAATATACCCTTCACTACAACAATGGTACCTATCATAGAGATACTAAATTCTAGTACTAGTATTAATTCTCATTTTGGAAGTTTGAATATAAGTCCACTATGGTGGGCTTTAGCATTGGGAGCAGGTCTTGGTGGAAATGGTACTTGGATTGGCTCAAGTGCAGGAGTAGTGGCTGTAGGTATCTCTTTAAAATATGGACATAAAATAAGCTTTATCCGATGGTTCAAAATAGGATTTCCATTTATGATATTAACTGTTGCTATTGGTTCGGTTATACTAATGTTAATGACATTTTTATCTTTGTAAATTATTATTCATAATAATATGTTACAAAAATAGAACTGTTGTTGAATGAATGAACTCTATGATAGTTAAAGTTGTATTCAATAAGAAAATCTTATTTCAGTGTAGTTGAGGTGTTAATCTCATTGTAAATATAATTTAACGGTGAAGTTAAATGCCAGATGCCATATAGTTGGTATATCCAATTGAGGAGTGACACAAGTTATGACAAAATTAAACATTTAGTAGAGATTGAGGATGACATATTTGCAGTTTTTACTATCGATTCCAGAGGAGATGCAAACGGTTTGACT
>DASQLB010000294.1:0-3770 GCA_035630235.1 Nitrososphaeraceae archaeon
GGAATACATTTCTATGTTGATAGAAAACAATCTAATAGAATATCTTGATGGGGCTCACAAATTCAAAACTACAGAAAAAGGATTAATCTTTCTTAAAATGCATAACGAAATTGGAGAATTATTACAAACTACCATCGAAAACAATAACTAATTAATTAATCTTTTAATCTATACAGTCTCAAATAATCATTGATTTTACAGCAATCCCTCACCTTTTTATTTTACCAACTTCAATTAATTTTGTTGATAGTTATTATATGTACTATGATGCAGTAATTAAAAGATAACAAAAACAATAACTATTTAAGCAATATAAATTACAAAGATGTTTGACTCTTTAAACACAACCTTATTTTTTTATTCCCTATTGATTTAACTGATTATATATAAGCTGAAAATTATTGATATTTTGAAATATGTAATAATAAATGATGTATTTATGAATGAGAGCGTTCTTAGTTCGACCCAACCAAAAAGAAAGTTAAAAATAACTTAATAAACTAAAAATAAATAACAAAGAGAATTGTCAACCTTTAAAAAAAATTAGGGTATGCACTTGGAAATTTTTTTGTCAAAATAAGTTTATATGGTTTGGTAGCTATTCTATACTCTTCATCTTATACGACAATTTTTGAAATGATTCTATTGACATTATTCATTCTAACAATGGGAATAATTTTCATTTATTTAGCTCATATAATACAATAATTTTGTACTATATTAAATATAAGTATTATTTATAAGTATTATCATTTTAACTAAAACAATAAATTCTACTTGCTTATATAGGATATTTATTATAAAGGAAAAGGTAGAATTGCACGGTCAAATATTAAATGCGAACTACAAAATTGAACATTCTTTGATAAAAGGAAAGTTCAAAGATATTTAGATCATCCTAATAGGAACATTTTAGACAATTACAACAGGTACAAATGTAAACAATGTTGGACGTAAATAATACCTATCAAAGATAATAAGATAATGCAACATTTAGAGGATATAGAATAGGAAACTTCTAAAGGAAAGATTAGTGTTAGTTTTCGCAGGTTTGTAATATATATCGCTTCAACGAATTAGATACTTTCTTTAATAACAAAATAGGAAAGTATCTGAAAATGGAGTATATGAATCGTGTACTTTAACTGAAAAACATTGGAAATGGAAAAAATCAAATAATATAAATTTATTAATTGTTTTGCTATAGTTATTTTATAACTATGGTAATTACCAGTAACTTTCACTATTGAGATTAATTAAAATAGTCTACTCTATTAGACTAATTCAATAGATATTAGGAGACTTAATATTAATCCGAAAATGTAAATGTGTAATGTTAGAATAATTGATTCAACAGTATTTTCTGTGCAAATTTCTAATGAACTCACATATCCAACTATTCAAAAAAGCAACTGTACTATAAGCTAATGGCAACGTTTTATAAAATTATGTTCTAAAAAAATGATGGTTTAATTAATAGCTTCACCATTTGCAACTATATTGTAATCACCAAGTTTATGAAAACCAATTACTTCTAAATTATCAAACGATACTTTCTCATTAGGTTTTAATATGTGGGAAGGAGAAGTAATAAAATGTTCTACTTTTTCTAGTAAAGTTCCGGTTTTATCATAATATTCTGCAGAAACTTTCACTTCATGTAAATCTAATGTACTATTATTCATAACATCCCCTTTTATTTCAACTAAGTTAGTGACACTTCTGTCTACACTCAGATTTTCAATTGCTAAATTTATTTTATCGCTTTTTACGTTAGCAGTATTATTAGAAAAATTATTTATCGAGGATGATTGTTGTTGTGCTTGTACATCTATATTAAAAGATGGAATACATATTGCAAGTAATGGTATTATAGAAAGATATTGGATTTTTTGATATTTTGTTAAACCATTTAGTATATTTCTCATCATATTTCGTATTACATTAAAGTATTTAAATTATTATTATAATACCGTTTTTATTTTATAGGTAAAATTTTTTATAAATCACAAAATCCTATATAATTCAATCAATAACTTCCTCATTGGTATTACGCTCCAAATAAACTAATTTTTTTATAGTAATCTCGAATACCTAGAAAATTTAGCACCTAACCCATTTACTGAATATACAGATGAAACCAATAGCTAAAGATAAATTAAGAAAATTAAATCTATTTAACAAACATTTTTCGTATCATAAAACTCGTATCTATCTACAATTAAATATTAAAAATATTCAAATTGATAAGATAATATTATATCGATAAATATTAGATCAAAAAATGAATCTAAATCTGATCATTATTGGTAATATCTGTCAGATGTAGATATGATAGTATGATCAATTTTTTGGATGATAATGTATAATATTTGTATTTTATAATAACAAAACAAGATTAGCAGGTTTCCTAAAAAAAATGATGTATTATTGAGATAATGAAATTCTATAAATCTTACCTTCACCGTCTGATTCCCTATCTACTGTAAGTAAATACAAAAATCCGTCCGGTCCAGTTTCAATATCAGTTATGCCACCAAAAGCAGTTCCAAGTGCTATTGCAGACATTTCCTCTTCGTTGTCTGCAATAAGATCAGTTAGTCCTATTTGACTATTACCATCAAATGTTATTCCAGTTCTATCATCATTAACTTGGAAAGAATAGAGATATCCATCAGTCTCTGCACCAATATCTCCAACAAAAATATTGTTCGCATATTTCTCTCCCAGTTTTGACGAATTTAGAAATTCAATATCAGTAATTCCAGTTGATGGAAACCAGCTAAATACAGGATCAGCATATTTTGATCCTGGGAAGTTAACCAATTCATCTTCAATGACGTTGCTTTTGGAAATAGGACCCATAACTTGTTTCCATCCACTGTTAAAACCTGGTTCGACTACATTAATTTCATCACCATATTGTGGTCCATTTTCTGTATCCCATAGTTTTCCTGATACTGGATCAAAATCAATCCCAAAACTGTTACGTATTCCATAAGCATAATATCTATTATTTTCAGTACTTGCAAAAGGATTATCAGGAGCTGAAGAGCCATTCTCCGGATTTATTCTGAATATGACTCCAGTATCATCAGGTTTTGGTCCATCTACAATATTTTGTAGTTTACCATCATGATTAAGATCTCCTATTACTGCATAAAGATACTTATCAGGTCCAATAGCTAATTTTCCACCATCATGGTTTGGACCAGGAATTGCAGGCAAATCTAAAATTAACTTGGGATTAACAAGTATTTTTTCTTCTTCATTCCATTGATATTTATAAACTCTATTTTTTAATGGTTCGATATCTTCGGAGGATGAGGAGGATTCTGTATAATAAAGAAATACTGTATCTTTATTCTTTATAGCAATTCCCAAAAGTCCACGTTCACTGTCACTATTTACATCTACTTTCAATACTGGTTGCTCTTGCAATAGACCATTTGAAACAAGTCGCACAGTTCCCTCTTCCTTTTCTAAAACTAAAATATTGTTCTTATCTATAAATGCCATACTGGTAGGAAAAGATAATCCTTCTACAAAAATTTCTACTTGTAAATTAGGATCATTAATAATTGGTTGCTCCTGTTGTTGTGCTATTGCAGTATAATTCATGTTTAATGTTAATGAGCTAAAAATTATAGCTGTCGAAACAAGCATCAGGAAAAATATAGTTGTCATATGAAATGAAAAATTAAATGAAAAGTTGACATTTTCGTTCATTTGTTAAATTTAAGCAAACATATTTAATAAACATCACAAGT
>DASQLB010000295.1:0-3169 GCA_035630235.1 Nitrososphaeraceae archaeon
GATTAACAATTAAATCCAGAAAAATTTCGGTATTCTTTGCCGGTAGAGAAAAATATTTACCGAAATAATTGTCTAAAATTGTATTAAAATATTTTTATTCAAATATGCAGTATATATATTGAAGGAAAATATAGATGAAAAACTTTGTTATTGCAATTCAATCCTTTGTGATAACTACAATAGTGTATGCGCTTCTAGCCCCTGTATTTTTTGAAATGGATAATGCTTTTGGAGAAGAAAAAAACTTTGCTGATGATGGTAACTATGAGACGACATATAGTCAACAAGTAGTAGAAACAAAATGTAAATCACCTTGCCCAACTACTGCAGAAATGTGCATTGCAATGTGTGCTTAAAAACCTACTTTTTTATTTTTTGTTTATTTATTCGTGTTTTAATAAATAATAAAGCCATAACCCACTACTCTTACGCTGCAAGCAATAATAGAGGGCTATGACCTACCTGTTAGGAATTATGCCTATCTATGGTGTTGTTTGGTATTATCCTTCTGTTGTACAAGATATTTAAAAATCAGTAAACAAGGTTCACTATCAATTCATGTAAATTGAAGTCATTAGCCTAAATGGGTAGAATATCCCCACTACAATGATTCAGACTATGATGACTTGTCTAATTTTGTCTATCACAGAACAAGAACAAGTATATTATAATAATTATAGAAAAAAATAATATTTTTAGTTTTACAAATTCTCATCATTTATTTTGAAATTACTAATCATTTTATTAATTAGACTATATTTGATATTAAAATAAAAAAATAAAAAAATTTGGTTCTAGAATAAAGGTCTCAATGGTGGATTGTCAAAGCACTCAGCAGTTGCGAAAAACGTTGCTCCACTCCCTGTCACATTAGAAACTGCAATTAGTAACCCGTATGCATCATTAAAGTCCAACTCGTCTTCGTAAAATTGGAAAGGCAAAGCAGCTAATACGTTGATATTGATATTGATTGGGTCACTAGCAAAAATTTGATAGCCTCCATGAATTAAAGCATCTCCTTCATCACATGTAGCAAAAGTACCATTGATTTGGCCATTAATGACGAAATTGAAACTAGAATTTGTATATAAATTTGTGTCATTTAATGTAGTAATTCCTGCTGGTCCAGTTGCTCCAGTTGCTCCAGTTGCTCCGGTAGAACCAGGTAGACCTTGAATTCCCTGTGGACCTGCTGGACCTGGCGGACCTTGTATTCCTGTTCTATTGTCTTTTCTATCATCTTTGTCGAACTTAACATGTTTACAGAACTCCACTGAACTTACAAAAAAGCCCTCAAAAGGTCCTGTTCTACATTCATACTTCTTATCCTCGGTTGGATATTGGCTATAACTATCTCCATAATTGTCGTATCCTTGTGCCATTGCTACATAGTTGTTGAATAATGGCATTATTGTTAACATTACTAATGAAGTTATCAAAACTCCAAAAGTAAGTATTGACTTGTGCCTAATTTGATAACAAAGAAATAATATATTTGAACTCCGAATAATAGTAGAAGAAAATATTCTATAAATCAAATTAAAGAATTAGATTAGTGGATGTTTATTATGATTTCTAGTTACTAATTTTTATTAGTTAAATCTATTGTGAAAATGATTTGTGGAATTATTTGTTACAATATCTAAGATATTTCCATTTCTACAATCTTATGTTTTTTTGTTAGTTGGTTGGTTGATATAATTATTAAATAAGCAGCAACTTTAAAGACTTATCTCCCTCCCTCTCTTGATGTATCTATCAAATTTATAAATACCTTTTTTGTGTTTGCACTATGCCAAATCTTGACCCTTGGGTAAATCAAAATAATAATGATTATGCAGATATGACTACACAAACAATAAACAAATTTGAAACTCATTTACTGTCTATTAGAGCTGAACGCCAAACAATGATTCATCCTAGCTCGCATCCTAGCTATAATGAACGTCAGCAAAAAATTATAGAAATGATAGATTGAGTATTGGAAAAATATAAAACAGGAACCAATGCACAAAGTATGAACGAACAAGCAATCATAGATAATATTATAGCAGAACTTGATAAAAAAAGAGAAATTGCTATAAACAAAAAGCGAAAAACTATGCTAAAAGATGAAGGTTTAGAGTCCGGAGAAGAAGAAGATGCTATTGATTATCTTCTTTTCATAATCCGTGAAGGGACAGGTAAATTGTATTAAAATAAAAATCCATTTGATGGTTCCTTATATTTTCTTTCCAAAGTTAAAGTAATTTTTAATTCCATCTCTATAGCATTGTTGTCCAAGTTCAATTGATTTATTAAATATTTCTATATATTCTGTTAACAATTCATGAATTGTTCTAGTATTATTAATTGCATTATCTATCATGTTTTGGTTGATTTTATTAAATACTTTTATTTGTTCTAAAACTGCAACATTATAAGATTTATTGTCGTCTGTTGTTGCTATAGTATGTTCTGCTATTTGTTGAGCTTGTTGTTCTTTTTGTTGTTGTGATGGATTATTGTTTTTATTTTGGATTTGCTTATTATCGCTTTCGATTGTCTGACTTGACATTTTTATTTAATAATTTTTATATTATCTTTATTATAAATTATAATATATTAGAAAGTTAAATATAAATAATTGAAGTTCTCTCTAATAAATCTATAAATTATATATTAGAAAGCTAATAGTATATTGTAAATAAATTATTTATTATATATATTAAAAAAATTACAACTCTAATAGGAAATTTGAAGGAATAAATATCATAGTTATAGAATAAATAACATTCCAAGGATAAAATTCGATAAATTAACCTTGTTATTTTTTATCAAATTTCGTAATCTCTATATATATTTTGTATTCTATTACTATTTGTGTTATTTCAAGATTCTAATGAAAGGAAATACTATTGTCTTTGCGGAGAGTCTTTTTGTTCAGTGGAAGAATATGAAGAACATTTCGATTTAATAATTCAACATTTTATCTAGGATTTATAAATAAATTGTTAAACCTCATCAGGATTTAGTTTGTAATACGATGGTCAGAGGCATATTATCGAAAAGACATAATGGTCTTGAATCTCCAACAGTATATGTATTGGTAACTGATAACAAATTTGACTTTTACAATATTACGGAAATAGCTGATAAAAAATACAAGATATTAGATAGGGCATTAAAA
>DASQLB010000296.1:0-2324 GCA_035630235.1 Nitrososphaeraceae archaeon
AAAATTAGTTGCGTATATTGACAGCCCTATCGAAAATATTGATGATTTTAAAATTATGTGTAAACACTGTATTATAAATAAGCATTGAATGAGATAAATACCTCGATTAAATAATTGTTGACTATTTGTATAATAATAGAAATTTTTTTATTAGAATAAGAATATGACCTAGACATAAATATCAAAGTTAAATAATTTTTTATATAAATACAAAATAAAAGAATTATGAAATATTACGCAATTTAACACATAACCTAATTGAATAACTAATTTTTAATCAATAGTAAAATCCTAACATTCATAGGTAAATCTATTACAAAAATGGTGTTGGTTATAAATATAGACGAATTTGCCCATTATCTACTTTTGACCTGTCTTACATGGTGAAAATAGTGGAAAAACATATTCTTTCAATTTTAATTGTAACTTTGTTTGGTATTACAATTTTTATGGTTTCCAATTTTTTTGAATTAAAGATTTCCCCTTTTATTTTATTTTCGTCTATAGTTATGGTTTCGATTTATGTAATTTTATCATTTGAAATCATTCATAGAACATCAATTGCAATTTTTGGAGCTTTGATTCTAGTAATTGCAAGCTTACTTGTAGGAGTTATTCAACCTGAAGAAACTCGGCATTTTGTGATAGATGTAATAGATTTCAATACAATAGGATTGCTTTTAGGAATGATGATAATAGTAGCTATTTTAGGAGAAACAGGAATTTTTAATTGGGTCGGGATTAAAGCCATAAGACTATCTCGTGGTAATTTATGGAAATTGATGATGATTCTATGTGTCTTTACTGCAATTACCTCAATGTTTGTTGATAATGTAACTATTATTTTGCTCATGGTTCCAGTGACCTTATCCATATTTCGATCTTTAAAGATTTCACCGATTCCATTCATTTTAGGTCAAACTCTTGCATCTAATATAGGAGGTGCTGCTACTTTAATTGGAGATCCTCCAAATATAATTATTGGCTCGGCAGCAAATATTGACTTTACTTCATTCTTCATAAATATGGCTCCACCAATACTTGTGACTTTTTTATTCGGAATAATTTTACTAAAAATAATTTTTAGAAAAGAATTAAAAACTATAGTAAATATTTCAGGAAGATTTAAAGATATAGATGAAAAATCGCTAATAAAAGATAAATCGTTACTCAAGAGTAGTATAATTGTTTTAGCTGGGGTAATTTTCTTTTTTATAATTCAAGGAACAATAGGAATTGAGGTATCTATTATTGCGTTGGGTGGCGCAGCCATTCTTTTGATTATAACAAGAACGCATGTAGAAAAGGTCTTACAAGAAGTTGACTGGGCAACTCTAATCTTTTTTACTGGTCTTTTTGTAGTAGTAGGAATTTTAGAAGAAATCGGACTTATTTCATTACTTGCTAAAATTGTACTTGGTATAACAGGGGGAGAGCCATGGATTACATTTCATGCTATTATCTGGATGTCTGCTATAGCGAGTGCATTTATTGACAATATACCTTTCACCGCTACAATGGTTCCCGTAATAGAGACATTAAATTCAAGTCCTAGTATTAATTTTACATTTGGTAATTTGGATATAAATCCACTCTGGTGGGCTTTAGCATTGGGAGCGGACCTTGGTGGTAATGGAACATTGATTGGTTCAAGTGCGGGAGTCGTGGCTGTAGGGATCTCTTTAAAATATGGACATAAAATAAGTTTTATTCGATGGTTTAAAATAGGTTTTCCTTTTATGATTTTAACTGTTGCTCTTGGGTCTGTTATACTGGCTCTAATGACGCTATTATCTTTATAAATAAATTTTAAATTCAGTGTTATACATGTGTATTGACTATCTTGGATATTTTTTTTATTATTTCTATATTCGATAATTTCTTTACAATCGTGTTCATTATTTTATTACTATTTATGGTTGTTAAATGGTATATAGTGAATATATCTAATAGATCAGAACAAGGATAATTGTATTTGTAGAACATTCTATTCTGTTAAATAATTGAAAGATTATTCTTTATTATGTAGGTATGTATTGACACTATCGATAGACTTTGTACTTTGTTATAAGGTATTCTAAGTATACAATGTTTGGAAATATTTTAATTCGTTATTTGAAATTTCAAAAATGAAATATAAACTTGATTAAGATTCAAAATGTTTTAATTTTAATAATTATATCGTCATTTCTAATTTCTATCCAATATTCAACAATAAAATTCGCTAATGGAGATACCGAAAATGATTCCAATATTTTAATATATAATAGTAATATGGAGGGTCCAGTATTAGTTGATTCTAATAATACACTGCTCAAACCTAA
>DASQLB010000297.1:0-8759 GCA_035630235.1 Nitrososphaeraceae archaeon
AGAATAAAACAAGTAAAAAACAATGGTTATGCTTATCTTGTTGAAAGTAAATGGAACAAAGAAAAACACACTTCTCAACAAATCATAAAACAGTATCTAGGTCCAGTAGATCAAATAAATATCAATAAAATCCCTGAAGAATATAGAAATGAATCGACCATTATAAAATTTTTAGCATCACTTAATATCGATTTTTCAAAATCTCTGAAACTAAATGACTCATTACAAGTGAATTTGCTGGAAAAGTTGAAAAGTTACGAGATAAATGAAATTTTAAAAATATATAACGATTATACAAAATCAATCTATTCATTATTAGACTTTTATGAGAAAATATTGATACCTGTATTATACAAGATAGGTGATCAATGGGAAAATGGAGAAATAGATGTTGCAACAGAACATGTATGTAGTAATGCAGTAAATAATTTAATTGATTTAATTAATCAACAAAATACAAAGAAAAATTTAAAAAATTATAGAAATACTAGATCAGTTGTATTATCCACTCCAGAAGGAGAACTTCATAGTATAGGTTGTAAAATCATAGAATCGTTATTGCTTGAAAAAGGTTATGAAGTTTATAATATTACTTCACCTCTTCCAACTAATTCTATTGAATCTTATTTGGATAACACCAATCCAGGTGTAATATTAATCTCTGTCACTTTAGAAGAGAATATCAATTCTGCTATTAGACTAGTAAATGAAATTCGTAAATCTTTTCAGATACCTATAATTGTAGGGGGAAATGCCCTAAAATTTGCCTCAAAGTCTCAAATTCAGCAATTAGAAAAATATGATAAAATTTATCTAGACCTGGAATACCTTGCTGATATAATAAACAATGTAAAGATAGTATTGAATAAAAAATAATAAATCCATCTCCTTTAAATTTTAGATCATAATTTCTAATCATGTTTTGTTATAGTATTAAAATTAGTCCATCGATATAGAATATCAGTTCGTTTACGTTTTATGCATGGTTTTCTTGCTTACTTTTGTAATGTAATATTTCAATTCATTAATTATTAGATAATTCTGATAAATATGTAAGTTTTAACTATTGTTAAATTATTAATGTAAGTAAAGTTTATATAATGTCATAGGTATTACATATTGTAAGTGAGAAATATGTGGAAAGAACCAATCGATTTTAGAAAAATATTCGATAATTTTGATAGAGAATTTTCAACAGCAGAAGAAATGTTAAGCAAAATGTTTAGTACGGTTAGGGAAGGAAACGCACAGCAATTGGAAAGCAATTCTCCCTATTACTATGGATATCAGATTAGTATAGGATCTGATGGGATACCTCATGTTAGAGAGTTTGGAAATGGTAATAGGCCTACAAGGAAAGCACTAGTAGAGCAAAACGAAAACGAAATTAGACAACCATTTGTTGATACAAATTTCAATGAAAAAGAAAATAAATATGTAATTACGGCGGAGATGCCAGGACTAACTAAGGAAGATATTAAAGTAAATGTTTTACAACAAACCGTTACAATAAGTGCAGAGCATGCAGGGAAAAAATATCATGCTGAAATTCCTTTCGATGTAGAATTGGATGATACTTCAGCCAGAGCTACATACACAAATGGGATAGTAGAATTAAAAATAAAGCCAAAGGAACAACCTAAACGCAAATCTAAAGAGATAAAGATTGAATAAAATCCTAATTTTTTATTTATATTTAATAATATAATAGATAAGGTGATTTGATAAATTGAATAATAATTATTCTAATTTTGATGGTAACAATAATAATAAATTTATACTAAAAGTAGCAGAAACATTTTCTAAATTTGTGGGACGAGGTATTGCACTTATTGATCCTAAAACAATTGAAGAATATGGTCTTAGAACAGGTGATGTTTTAGAGCTTACTCATGAGAGTACATCTAAAAAAAGTTATGTTTTACTTTGGTCCAGTAACTCAAATGATTACGGTAAGGGATTAATTAGAATAGATGGCTACACAAGAGAAAATATTTCAGTAGGAATAGATGATCAAATAACTGTACAAAAGGTCAATGTTGAAAAGGCAGAGGAAATCAAAATGTCTCCAATTGTAGATCTTAATATAGTTGGATTGGAAAACTACATGTCAGAGAAATTAGATGGAAGAGTAGTTGCCAAAGATGATGTATTACTTTTTAATATAATGGGGAAACGTATAGGTTTCATAATAATATCTACAAAACCACAAAATCAGGCATTATTAATAAATTCACATACCAAATTTAAATTTGGAACTACCTCGGATATTCCTGTTCAGGACAAAAAGATTGATAGAATTACATATGAGGATATAGGAGGAATCAAAAATGAAGTACAAAAGGTAAGAGAAATTATTGAACTTCCCTTAAGACATCCCGAGCTTTTTGATAAAATTGGAATAGACGCACCAAAGGGTGTATTATTACATGGGCCACCAGGTACTGGTAAGACCTTGCTTGCTAAAGCAGTTGCTAATGAGACAAATGCTAATTTCTATTCTATCGGTGGACCAGAAATCATGAGCAAGTTTTATGGAGAAAGCGAAGAAAAGTTAAGAAATATATTTCTACAGGCTCAAGATAAGGCTCCTAGTATTATATTTATAGACGAAATTGATTCTATAGCGCCAAAAAGGGATGAAGTATCCGGTGATGTTGAGAAAAGAGTCGTATCTCAGCTTTTGACTTTGATGGATGGTCTAAAGGAGAGAGGTAAAGTAGTTGTAATTGCTGCTACGAATAGACCAAATGCAATCGATCAGGCATTGAGGCGGCCGGGTAGGTTTGATAGAGAAATAGAAATTGGTATCCCAGATGAAGATGGACGTTATGACATTCTTCAAATTCATACAAGAGGAATGCCATTGGAACAAGATCTAGACCTAAAATATTATGCAAAAGTTACCCATGGATTTGTAGGTGCAGATTTGGAAATGGTAGCTAAAGAAGCGGCTATGAGATCTTTACGTAGGATTATACCTGAAATAAATTTAAAAGAAGCAAAAATTCCGATAGATATACTAAATAAAATAAAGATAACTAGTCAAGATTTGGATGACGCTTTAAAAGAGGTTCATCCATCAGCCATGAGAGAGGTTTTAGTACAAAAGCCAAATATACAATGGAAAGATATTGGAGGTCTAGATAATCTGAAAGAAGAATTAAAAGAAGCAATAGAATGGCCTCTTAAACATGCCGATCTTTTTATCAAAGCAGCAATAAAGCCTCCTAAGGGTATACTACTATATGGACCTCCTGGAACAGGAAAAACACTATTAGCTAAGGCTGTTGCATCAACATCAGAATCAAATTTTATTAGCATAAAAGGTCCAGAGCTGTTATCAAAATGGGTAGGTGAATCTGAAAAAGGAGTCAGAGAAATATTTAGAAAAGCTAGACAGACAGCACCTTGCGTAATATTTTTTGACGAAATAGACGCTATTGCTCCAACAAGATCAGGATCCGATGGAGGAGACTCACATGTAACTGAAAGATTGGTTAGCCAAATGCTAACTGAGATAGATGGATTAGAAGATCTTAAAGGGGTAGTGATTATCGGTGCAACAAATAGACCGGATATTATCGATAAAGCTTTGTTACGACCTGGAAGATTTGATCGCCTTTTAGAAATACCAATACCAGATAATTATACTCGAAAACAAATTTTGCAGGTACACCTAAAAAAGAAACCACTAGGTGCTGATGTCAATGTAGATAAACTAGTAGAGTTAACAGACAGCTTCACTGGTGCAGAGATTGAAGCTTTAGTTAATGCTGCAGCTATTGCAGCTGTAAAAGAACATGTTATAATAAGAGAACAAAAAGAACAAAACAAGAATCAAAAAACAGATACTAATATAACAGATACATCTAAAACTCAAGAAATAAAAGACAACAAAATAATAGAAGAACTAGAAATATCTATGAAACATTTTGAAAGTTCATTTAGTAAATTTGCAAAGAAAAATAAGCCATCTCTACCTAGAATTAGTAGCATAGCATAATCCCAAAATAATCATTTTTTGTGTCTTTATTAATATAATTTTTCATTAATTTAATAACTCACCGACGTCATTTAATCTAAATTCAAACAAAAAGTAAACTCTTGAAAGAAAATCGATTTTAGATTTGTAAATATATACATATTCAGATTAAAATTTATGGGCAATCATCTCCATAGATTTTTTATTATAGAAATTTAAATAATGATTAAGTTTCATTTGTTTAAATATTTAATAGTTTCGTCTTTTCTATGCTCAAATAGTTGTCTTAGTATTTTATTAACATATATTGACATAATTTTCCCAAAAACTCCATATGGTAATACAAGTTCTACTTCATCAATAATTTCTGTTTTAGTATTACTGATTCTTTTAAATTTGTGTATATGTTTCCATTTGATAAAAGGTCCTTCCAACATTTCATCTATATATTCATATTGCTGAAAAAAAGTTATTTTTGAACGCCATGTTCTCTTTATAGCCATTATTTTAGCTGAAATAACGATTTCTTGGCCAAGAATAATTTTTTGATTTGTAGTATTAATTATTTTTAAATTTAACCTTTTTGGGGTAATAATTTCTAAATGCCTAATATCAGTATAAAATTCCCATACTTTTTCAATATCTTCATTTATTATGAATTTATTTATGAATTTAATCAAGTAAAAAATATTAGATAAGATCTAATTCAAATGTTGTCCTAGATTTTAATAAATTCTTGAAATTTAATTTATATTGTAATAGCTTTATATTGAATTGTCGGAAATTTATTTTATCTTTGTCTAATAAGAATATTTTGGTTATTCAAAATATAGAATGTGAACGTTTAGGTAGTCTTGCTAATCTATTTGAACTAGATGGATTTGATTTAACAATATTAAATTCTCAGAGTAATCTGATTCCTACTGATCTCATATCTTATTCAGGCATTATCATCTTGGGTGGGCCTATGTCGGTTTATGATAATTATGTCTTTTTAAAAAACGAACAAAAATTAATTAAAAAAGCAGTAGACATGAAGATACCCACATTGGGAATATGTCTGGGTTCCCAATTGATTGCCGAAGCAATGGGTGGAAAGGTTTACCCAGGAAACTTAAAAGAGATAGGTTGGCACGATATTGAGATTACTGAAAATGGAAGTAGAGATATATTCAATGGAATTACAACTTTAAAAAATAAAGTTTTTCAATGGCATGGAGACACGTTTGACCTTCCCAAGTCTGCAATTATTTTAGCTAAATCCGATTCATATGTACAAGCTTTTCGTATAGAGACTGCAATAGGAATACAATTTCATATTGAAGTAGATGAATCTATGATCGAAGAATGGCTAAAAGTTTACTCAAAAGAAGTATCAGATTTGAATTTAGACAACTCTGAGATCCTATCTCCACAAAAAATGCAAGTTTTAAATCTTCTAATGACATGTAAGCTGGTATATAATAATTTTAAGAAAATGATCGATCATTATGATCACAAATATAATCATCAAGAATGTTGAATCAATAACTTTTATTTTCATTGTATTTCTTTTAATATCAGATATCTAATATCTAGGGTTATTTTTCATGATATTGACCAATTTCTCAATTTTCTTGATATTTTCTAGATGGAGATGATGTTCTAAGCCTTCTGCACCTTTGTTAGCAGTTTATTCATCAACTCCAATTAATTTTCCAAATAAGCTAAAAATCCCTGGCGATTTCTTATTCCAATAGCTATTGAAATTCCTTTATCAGTTAATTTGACTCCTCTATATTTCGCAAATAAGCGGTTCTCCTTCATCAACCTTTGTACCCGTCTTAGTTACACTAGAGAACGTATTCATATACTGTGAAATATCTACAGTGTAACTTATCCCTACTCTGTACTAATTCACATATTACTTAAGTTAACTTCTTTGAGAATCAAATATAATAATTATAATAAGGTTGTGTTTAATAAAAAAAAGAAAGAAAGAAAAATCTAGTTCTGTGTTTGATTTGTTGTCGGAGCTAATGGTCTGCTCTTTAAAGTAACTTGTTTATCTATAATCTCCCCGTCTCGGTATACGGATAATGTCGCATTCTCATTTACAGCTTTGTTCAATTCTAAATATGATATCAAATCTTCCATCTTGAGTATTTGTTTACCATCTACTGCTGTTACAATGTCTCCTCCTCTCTTTTCACCGTATTGATCGATATTACTGCCATTCAATCCTGCTAGATCTGCAGGGCTACTTCTAACTATATTCTCTATAATAACACCTTTTAGCGTCCTATCCACTTTTTCCCTCTTGGCAAGGTCTGAAGTTAATGTATTTCCAGTTACACCGAGCCATGGATGAGTATAATTTTTCTCTTCCATCAATACAGGGATTATCCTTAATACAGTATTAGATGGAACAGCCAAACCTATTCCACCAGGAAAAATACCTGCGGTATTAACGCCTATAACTTCTCCTTTCATATTTAATAGTGGACCACCTGAATTGCCAGGATTGATTAATGCATCGGTTTGAATAGCATTGGGTATTGAAAAACCTCTTTCGTCTATAGATAAGAGTCTACCTATCTGACTAACAATCCCTGTTGTCATTGAACTATCTAATCCAAATGGGTTACCTATAGCTACTACTTGATCACCAACCCGAAGTGCAGAGGAATTTCCAACTACTAATGGTTTAGGTAAGCCTGTTGTATTTTCATTAATCTTTATAACTGCTAAATCACTGAAAGGATCTGTTCCAGTTATATTTGCTGTATATCTATCTCCATTAATAAAAGTTATATCAACGACTTTAGCATTTTCTACAACATGGTTATTAGTAACAATGTATCCTTTATCATTATAAATAAATCCAGAACCTAATGAAGTACTATTCTCCTTATCCGGGCCGTATGGGTTAGCAGGAGGCATTGTTTTTGTTACTTGAACTATTGAATTTTCAACCAATTCAAAGAGATCATTTAAGGATAAACTCTTGTCGTTGCTGCTGCTGTTAGATGCTTCATCCAAATTTTGAGCATTGGCTATTCCAAAAAATGTACCACTGGCTAAAAAAATTAGCATTAAAACAATAGTACCATTATTCCTATTGATTATTACTTTTGACATCTGAAACATTAAAGTATTTTTGTTATTTCTATATGTTTCTTTTAAGATTAGATTGATAATACTAGGTTATGGTAATTTTGATATTTTTGTTTGGTTATCAGAGCTGATTATTATCCCTTCTATTAGTTTAGATCTTTATTATTCGTAGAATTGTAAGGATAAAGTGCTAGTATGTCATATTTGCATATTTTCCCTTAATTTGCCATTATTAGTTATACTTATTAGTTATATTGGCAAAGTATGTTTGTGAATATGTATAGTAAGAATTTAAAATTCTTAGACTATTCAGATTTAAAAGTATCATTATTTATTTTAATTGTTTCCACGTTAGGGTCTTTTATGCAAATTTCTGGAGCAAGCTGGGATATAACTTCTCATCTCTTAAATCAGCCAGACTCGTTTTTTACTCCATCTCATGCTATGCTTTATACTGGAATAGGGTTAATAGCTATCTCTGCTGGAGTCGGTTCTTATCTATTAAGAAGAAAAGAAATTAGACAATACAATTCTATTTCTCTTTCTTTTAAATTATTGATAATAGGTTCATTTTTGTCATTGATTGCAGGCCCACTGGATTATTTATGGCATCAAAGTTTTGGACTCGATGGTCTTCTAAGTCCAACTCATATGACATTGGCTACTGGAATGCTAATTAATTCTGTTGCAGTTTTCATAGGGTTATATGGTGTAATGAATAATATTTCTCATTGGAAATATTTAGCTAAAATTTTTCTTATCCCATGTCTCTCTTCATTATGGTTTACATCTATATGGTACGTCTTTATACTAGTTTTACCATTTTCTGAATCCGATTTTTTTAATTTTAATTTAGATACATATAGTGCAACGTTGATAGCAAGTATTTTTCTTCCCCTCATTAATTCTATTATGTTTCTGTGTTCTTCAAAAGTATTCAATAATATTTTTGGCTATACATCTATAATAATTTCTTTATTAGTATTAGTAAATACTTTTTCGACTATTCTTCCTGCTGGAAATATCCTCTCTTCTCTTATTCCTTGGTACTTTGTTAGTATTTTAGCAGCATCTCTTCTTGCAGATATATTATTAAACTCAAACTTTATTAGGATTAATAGTAAACAATTTAAAAATAATAAACTGATAGCAAGTTCTATAATTGGATCAATTTTCTATTTTTTTAATTATCCTATGATCATATGGACATACGGAACCTTTCTCAATACTAATTTAGGTTCTTTAAATGCCGTAGTACCTACATTTTTAAATACTATTGTAACTGTGACTTTGATTACTGTACCAGTTGGTGCACTTATGGGATTAATTGGATACCTTATATTCTCAAAGATAGAAAATTCTTTATATGCTTTAATAAAAGCAAGGAATCCCACTGTTATGAAATCAGATCTAGATCAGTAATAATAAGTATAAAATCTATTTTTTAATCTATGTTAATTAGTCACAATTAGAACAGCAGCACATCATTTTAATGATAGTAAGTTATATAATTTTTTTTATATTTATTATATTTCTAAATTCTTTGCTTCCTGACAAAATATTGTCAATAAATTATGAATAGTGTAGTTGAGAATGTTAAAATTTTATAGGCATCCCTTTTTAATATTGAGCAAACTTTGTTTCTAGTTTTACTGTAGACATCTAATAATAAAAAATA
>DASQLB010000298.1:0-6144 GCA_035630235.1 Nitrososphaeraceae archaeon
AGATGTCATTAGTATTATATAATTTACATAATATATTAATAATATACAAATAGATCAAAAGAATATTTGTCATTGCACAGCAAAATTATATTCTATTTGAAACATTCTAAATCAATTAACCTGCATTATAGGTACCTGACCGTATTGAAATAGGTTTACTGGTCCAGGAGGTCCTTGTGTTTTTGTATCGCCTTTTGGCCTTGAGGGCCAGATGGTTCTTGTGATTCTTGATTGGGTAATTTCAGCTTACAGAATTCAACAGAACTTACAAATAATGATCTGATGAATTTTTCAGCAAATAGAAAGTACATTACAATAACAGTGGATGTTCTATTTCTTTCAAATCTAATTTTCACTAGATTAAGAATAGAACATTCACAGCGATAGATCTTTCGTCAAGTTAACTGAGCCAATTCAGCTGTTAACTTATTTAAGTAGATGCCATAGTTATTTTTTCATTTGTTATTCTCTTTAAATAAAATGCTAATACTATAGAACACAGAGATGCTATTGTAGCGGTTAAAAATATAAGATCAAAAGAATAAGCAGATGGATAAAAAAACGATTTATTCATTGCGATATGAGATTGATTAAGCTGCATATATAATGCAGCAATTACAGGTCCTATGGAGCTTCCTAATATTCGTATTAGAACACTTAATCCAGTTGATGTTCCAATATAATTAGAAGGAGTAAAGAGTATAATTATGTTCATCGCACCTATTGCGGTAAATGATAATCCTGTTGCAAATACTGCTAGAGCCGCTGAAATATAATATTCTTCTGAATGAAAAAATAACATAAAAAAGAAACTAATACTAGAGATTATAGCTCCTAGAATTATAGGTTTCAATGATCCCATTCTTGATATTATGATACCTGAAGCCGGCCCGAATAATACAAAAATTATTGCAAATGGTAATTGAATATTTCCTGTATTAACTGCATCGAGACCAAAACCTAAAGGTTCGGGATTTCTTGCTAATATTGGTATAGACTGAAAAATCATAAAATGAGTGAATCCAATGAGTAGTATTATTAAATTAGCAGAAAGTATAGTTTTATTAGTGAAGAGTTTAAAGTTTATGAGAGGCTGATCTGTTCTTCTTTCAATTATAATAAATGAGGCTAATGCTAATATAGATATTATAAATAATACTACTGTTATACTTTGTATTTTAGAATCTGAGATATTGTTTTCAAATAAAGTCAATGCCAGTAGAAAACAAGTAATGGATAGTGAAAGAGATAAGGCGCCCTTTATATCAACCTTAGTTGATAAAATTTCAGGATTATCTTTATTTATATTGTGATTCAGATATTTATATTCCGAAATCTTTCTAATATCTATATATTTCCATACAAGGAAAATAAAAAGAATTGTTGGTGCTATTAATGTTAGAAAAGTAAAATGCCATCCATAATTATGGACAACTAACCCACCAATAGAGAATCCTACAGCTGCACCTGTAGCAAACATAGATGTAATAACTCCTTGACCTATGGATATTTTTTCTCTAGGAAAACAATCTCTAATCATACTAAACGCTATTGGAAACATTGAAATGCCTATACCTTGAATTGCTCTAGCAATTATAAAAGTCACTATATCAGAAACAAAATATGCAATTGTAGTACCAATTAAATATACAAAAACAACTATTAGTAAAATCTTTTTTTTCCCATATATATCGGATAGACTTGCACAAATAGGAGTCATTACTGCTCCTGAAATTAAATATGCTGTGAGAATCCAAGAAGATGTTCCAAATGAAATATTAAGATCCGTTATTATATCAGGAATAGCAGGTATTAACATAGTTTCTGCATACATTACCATGATAGCTATTATACCAAGTAAAGACAAAATTTTCCAAGCATATGGGGATATTTTTGTATCAATAGCTTTTTGTTGGTTGTTGTCGCTATCTTTTTCCTCAATCTTTTTCAAGATTGTGTTTCTCCTAATTGATTTAAACCAGTAGAAAATTTGTTACTAAAAGGAATTTTAGTAAAAGCTGATTTGTTAGAGAAATAACTTGTGATTTGTATTTTTGTAGAATGAATGATGTAATAAAATTTTTTATGGTTTCTTTTTGAAATATTGAATATATCATTGTATACAAAAATATCATTTGTGATCATCTCTTTCATTTATAATAATATTAAAATTTTACGTAATTATTTAATTTAGATTTTTTAACAGTTATAGATAGATTTTCAACATAAGGAATTATTAGACTATCTATTGTATGTTCTAAAAAGGGATTAATATTCATTAGATCTTTATTTGATTTAATTATATTTATATTTATCATAATTATAAGTACCCTAATCATTTTGATCAAAATAAATAGAAAGTTTTATATTTTCTTATATGTTTTAACAATTAGAGAAACTATTGATTAAACAATATAACTTTGATAATAGTATAGGTTACAAAGTATATAGAACATCCAGAGCATTTCAAAAAGCATTTGATCTAGAATTACGAAAAAATGTAGGCCTTACTCTTAGTCAATGGAGAGTGATTAATATTCTGGTATCTTTTAATGGTATAACTCAAAAAGAAATTGCTGATAAATTGGAATTAGAAGCACCCTCTCTAATTCCTATGATAGATAAATTGCAAAGTCTGGAATTAGTTGAACGCAGACCTGATCCAAAAGATAGAAGAATCAACAGAATATATCTCACAAAGAAAGCAGAATCTCTTTATGAGTCAATGCATGAATGTGGTCTTTCAATAATTAAATCAGCTACAAAAGGAATAGATCAAGATCAGTTAAATATAGTAACCAAATATCTAGACATGATAGTACATAACTTGATTAATAATTATAATTTAGATAATTTCAATCAAGAACAAATTACTACTTCTACTACTGTATATAAAAAATCTAATAAAATTTTGAAAGTTTAACCTCAAATAAATTATTTGTTGTTACTATCATTTCAAGAAATCTAATTTCATAAGACGAATGAGTTTTTAACTTGACATTTTATATTATAGTAATTCTATCTTTTATTCTCTTTCTTAGTACTATTGGAATTTCAGATAATGATCTTGCTTTTGCAAAAAAAGATAATTCATCCTCGCAGAAAAATATCGAAATTTGTTGCACTTGGGGAGATTCAATAAATGATGGTGAACTAACATTTTCTATCAAGAACGGTAGATCTGATTTGGCCAAACTTGTTAAAATGGCTATAAATGATTGGGAAAAAGCTCTAGGCGAACTAATACAATTCAAATATACAAAAGATGAAGATTCTAACCCCGATATCAAAATTGATTTTAAAAAGAATAAAGGACAAAAAGTTGGAGAATCTGTGACATATTTCGATACTACTGGGTCTATCGATCATGTAGAAATCTCGATTTCTAAAAAATCAAACGGTCTCACGTTAGACAATTCTGTTGTAGAACATATTGCAAAACATGAGTTTGGTCACGCACTGGGTCTAGGACATGCACAATTTCCACATACTCTTATGTATCCAAATGTAGATGAAACCTTGACAGAAATATCTGCATGTGAATTGGATTCTGTAGTGTATGCTAATCATTTGAATTCTATTGAGGATGATAAAGAAAAGGAAAATTTTCATCCCATGGATGAAGACGATTTTGAATGCAAGGAAGAATAAAAAATTGAAATTTACGACTGATAATCATACAAATTGTATATAAGTTGTAGATCATGAATAAAATCTGTAATAATTTCTGTCTTCTTTGTTGGTAGAGAAAATATTTACCGAAATAGTTGTCTAAATTTTTATATCTATTTGTATAACAATTTTTTTATAATCTAGAATTCTTTTTGTAATTCTTGAATAAATTAAAAAAATAATAAACCATGATATTAAACATTAGAGAACAACAATTATTATTTTAACAAGTATGATACAAATTACTAAAAGGTTCTCGCTCAAGCTTTATATTGATTGTTTTGATGATATACCTTGTTTTATATTTCTAGATATTTATTTATTAAAACTCACGATAGCTTTAGAGAAAGGGAGAAGAGACAAAAATTTTAGTTTGAATATATGGTCGTCCTTGTTTCATGAATTCTAACTAAGATAAGATTGGAACCACGTTTGATTGTGTGAGTGAAATATGAAACAAATTTATCCGTGATTTCATCCTTCTATATAACTATATTACTTACTAGCGCTTGAGAATAATAGTTTATATCTTTCAAATCCGGTTAATATCTAAAATTATCAACAATTAACATTCTTAGAAATTTTTCAATAAACAAATCTTTATACTTGGAAAGTAAAGTCAGAATAATTAATTATAGAATGATGAATGTTAATGGTTGAACCATTAGAACGTCCTCTGTCATCGTATATTCATACTCAATTCGTCACTGCAGATGAGAATTCTTCTGTTGCTGAAGCAGTTAAAATATTACAACCTAAAAATGTTGAGATTATTCTAGTTACATCATCATTAAATGGAGAATATGCTGGAATTGTAACGGACAGTGATATTTTAGAAAAGGTTGTTATGAAAGGAGAGGATTCTGATTTAATATCTCTAAAATCAATCATGAGCTCACCAATAATAACACTGCCTAGTTCATCTACAGTAAGACAAGCTATTCAATTAATGCGTGTTCACAAAATAAAGCATCTAGCTGTTACTGATAGTACAAATAATGATGAAGGGAAAAAAATTATTGGTACCGTAACACAGCAATATCTTGCAGAAATAATTCGTATAGCAGTTATTGAGAAAACCTTTAGAAGTTATAGGAAAATTATAAGAGAGCATTACAAACCAATTTTTGCAAATGTATCCATTATATTGCAATTTTCTGGTTTACTAATGGTTGTACCAGCATTACTAGGTACAATTTTAGGAGAATGGCAATCTTCAATTGGGATTTATTTGGCATTTGTAGGAATGTCTTTAACAGGCTATATTATGAATACATTAGGAGAAAAAAGTCCGCTTAATCTAAAACAATCATCTATTGTTGTTGTGTTAAGCTTTGTATTGTTAAGTCTATTTGGAAGTTTACCCTACATGTATATCAATCCATTTTGGGAGGGAATTGATTCATTTTCTCTCTTTGCAAGTTCTTTCTTAGAAAGCACATCTGGTTTTACAACTACAGGTATTTCAACAATAATACACCCTGAAAATTTACCTGATAGTTTTTCATTTTACAGGTCCTATACAGAATGGGTAGGTGGGTTAAGTTTTATTTATTTAGTTATGGCTTTGTACTATCCAGAAACAAAATTAGCAGGAATGAAGCAATTCTTGGGTAGTGGAATATTAAGATTCAAACAATTGCTTACTACTATTAGTATTATCTTTGTAGTATATGCATTAATTATGGTTTTATTGTTATATGTATTTGGTCAAATAAGCATATTAGATTCTATATCTTTATCATTTGCTACACTCACTACAGGAGGCTTTGTGCCTACATCCACTATTCTTAATTCAGAAAATTCGAGTATGTTAATTATAATAATGGGCGGAATGGTAATTGCAGCATTACCTTTTGCATTTCATTTTGGTATTTTTAGTAAATATGTACACGCAACAAAAGAGATTAAGGAAATCTTTGTATTTATTTTAATTTTGACTATAGGTATCTATTTATTTTTACTAATAGAACCTTCATTTTCGAAAAATGATTGGCTTTCTTCTGTTTTTCATGTAATTAGTGCTTCAACAACTACCGGATTTCAATTTCTTACTTTATCTAATTTGTCTCTCTATGGTAAAATATTACTAATTGTTTTAATGCTAATTGGAGGACCCGCATTTTCGACGGCTGGTGGTATAAAAATTGCAAGACTAATGCTAATCTTTGAAAAAATCATTAACAATAAAAAATTTATATCAAATTTTAATGATAAAAATACGACTAATAATTTCCCACCTGTAATTTCAGCAACAGCAATACAATTTCGTAAAAGAATTCAGCAAACTTTTAAATCATACTATGAAGCTAAAAAATTTGAGAAAAGTGTAAATAAACAAATTATATCGTTTGTTCCTTTAGACAAGTACAAATATTATATCCTTTCAGATAAAGCATTTAAAGAGGCATTATTTGTTATTATTCTTTATATTCTATTTACAGTTGTAACTGCATTATGTATCTATTATTT
>DASQLB010000299.1:0-15461 GCA_035630235.1 Nitrososphaeraceae archaeon
TGCTTCGATACAGTCAGAAGCGATATCTCTTATGGTTTGAATAGTTTGTTCTTGATACTCAGCAATACGTTGTGAATATCTTGGAATCTCTCGTGTAGCTTCATCAGTTGTTCTTTTTACGTTATTTAATACGTTGTCTAGCGTCTTGTTTATTGCGTCTTGTTGTTGATTTAAGGTGTTAGTTGTTCTTTCGTTGAAATTGGTGTTGTTTGTGCTAAATTTAGTTGTAGTTTTTTGTTCATTTACAGCTATATTTTCATTTGATTTTATTTCTTCTTTTCTTGCTGACATTTATATATATACGTTACTAAGGTATTTAAACGTATGTATTAATGACTTTTGAGTAGTCATAAAATTTAGATTTAGTATATTTATTTGTTTAATTTGCAGTAATATATTCAGAATTAGAAGAACAACAACAAGAGGAGACAAAGAAGATAGATAATAAAGTGAAGTAGATGAAATTTCAAATATAGGTGCGGTAATATAGTTCAACATACTGTTCTACAGTAATAATTCACTATATAGTTCTAAATAATCAACAACAAATACTACCTCTATACATGGCTTATTACTACTACATTAAGGCAATCAAAACTAATTAAATTTATGTATGATAAAGATAGTTTGTGGAATAGCATTCCATATGAATTAAAATGTAAAGGAGAAATGGAATGCTACGATAAATTGAATGAACTCCATCCTATATATCTAATTATAATTTATAATCATGCTCTAAGATATACACAAATGCTAAAGAAGATTGTGTCAACCTTCAAGTGAAATAACTAGGAAATATCAACAATCGTATAACCTTTGTTAAAAAATTTTGTTTTGGTGAATGTATTATCTTAAATTATTTATTTAAATTTATCTTGATATTTTCAATAATTAAGGGAAAGTAAATGATAACGATTGGTAATTAATCGATAAGAGACGGAGTCTGTAGCGAAAAATACAATTTGTTATATTTAGTTATATTTTTTTCATTAAATTTTGGTTCATTTATAGATATATTTTCGGTAATTTTTGTATTTTCTTTTGATAACATGTATATATATACGTTACTACGGTATTTATACTTATGTAATTATGTCTGACAGATAGTTATATTTTGTATGTTTTTTAGCTATTTATATGTATAATTTGAGGTAATATATTGAGAATAGCAACAATAACAAGCAGAATGTTGAGGTATTATGGACAAATGGGAGTAATACCGATAGCGGTTCTAAAAAGGGAGTCCAATATATAGATACCACTATCTTGTATTTAGAGATTATTATTAAGAACTTATTTTAAAAGAATATGTATATATTCGTTAAATATTATTTGATTCTAAATTGTTAATAATTTCCTGTCTAATTTATCAAACAATCCAATCATATTTGACTTTTCTAAATGTTCCGCAGTTGGAAGGACAAAGAACAGACCTACAAACTAAGATAGAAGAGTTGCAAATAATAAACCAATCGTTGAAAGAGAAAAATGACAAAATGAAAGAAGATATTATTGCCAATCTGTCAGATAAACTAATTATGTTATCAGAAAGGTTGGATGCAGTAGAACGATCGACTAAGTAGTAAGCATTAAAAAATTTTATCGTATAAAGCCATAACCGACTATTCTTACGCTGCAAGCAATAATAGAAGGCTATGGTTAATTATGATTGTTGTAGATATAATATTCAATGTAATATTTAATAATTCGATACAAAATATTCGGTATTAATATAGAGAATTAGTCCTGTATTTTTTATTCCCTGTCAAGGAATTCTCCACCTTCAACCTGAGTTACTTTGGTATTTGTACTCATTATTTTTACTAATACTTTTTCTTCTTCAAATGGTTTAATCATCTCAGAAAAACTTTTAGGAATCCAAATCACCCTATTATCTCCCATTTTACTAATTTTTGAACTAAATGCGATTTCCGTAACCATAATTTTTCTATACTATAGTATATGCTATAGTATAATATATAGTTAGTTATACAAATCGCTAGAGTAACATATTAATTAATTATTTTCTTTTTTTTGCTCGATTTAGTCTATTTTGAGCCTCAAGACATTGAATTATTGCAGTCATAAGAGGAGTCAAATCATTCGATATGGCATATACTAGTGCTACTATACTCTCATTCTCAACTGCTTTATTTACTCCTGCTTTTATAGCACCAAAATAATCAAATGTGTCTTCCTCTAAATGTAATCTAACGGCCTCGATAAATTCTAATCCTTCGTTAGTATTGAAATATGTTATCAACATTCCTTTTTTATTTGGAAAAGTAACAGGTGATTTTATTGGATTATTTAAATTCATTAATTAAATTAAATTTTGGGTAGTAAAATTAAAGGTTTACTAATTTGTTCATTTAATGATAAGATTTCATGCTTAGACATTTTTTATAATTTAATCTAGTATATTTGTGATAGATTCATACTTTTTGTAACTATTTTTCTTTCTCACTATTTCAATAACCTGGACCTTATCTACTTTAGCAAGTTCACAAACAGTGTCTAAATACTGTCAAATATAGTGGTCCCGAGAAAACTACGGGCCCGTCGGGAGTAATACCGATAGCGGTTCTAAAAGAGGAGTCCAATGTAGGATTCTACTACCTTGTATTTAGCTTTTATTATTAGTAACTTATTGTAGAATTATTTTTTGTATTATCAGAAAGGTATAGGAAATAGAAATTTACAAAATTAACTTGTATTGTTTTCCATGGTAGTTTGTTGTAACAATTCTGCCATTTCGTTATGAATTTTAAGTAAGTTCAATCCTTTTTCTGTAGTCTTAAATTTGTTAGTTCCATCAAGATATTCTATTAGGTTGTTTTCTATCAAAAGAGAAAGGTATTCGTTTAATTGGTTATAGCTTAGAAATGCAAAGTACATTATTTTAGTTTTGGTTATTCCTCCATTTGCAGCATCGAGTATATTGCTCACAATTTCTGTCCGGCTTCTATTTCCCATATTAGTAGAATCGTAATTTACTATTTTAATATTAAAACCACAAGATAAGCTAAAATAACTATACAAAAAACATTCTTCATATTATTAACAAATTAAAATTAGAACAGTTCTATCAATACATTGTATTAGCTTTTATAATTAGAAACTTATTTTTAAAATAAATTTAATGAAGTTACTATAAAAATTATATCAAAAAATATTAAGTTAATTAGTCATTTTTAATTGCTGTAGTTTTTTGTTGTAAAAATTCTCCTATTTCACGATACATTTTGAGACAGTTTAGTCCTTTTTCTGTAGTCTTGAATGTTTGAGTCCCATTACTATATTCTATTAAATTATTATCAATCAATATAGAAAGGTATTCTTTTAATTGCGCATAACTTAGAAAAGCTGCGTACATAATTTTTGTCTTGGTTGCTCCTCCATTTGCAGCATCAAGTATATTACCCAGTATTTCCGTTCGACTTCTATATTTCATATTATTAGATAAGTGATTTAATTATTTTAGTTTAATTCCAAATACAAAGATAAGACAATTATAGTAAAAAAATCCTAACATTATTTGCAAATAAAAATTAGTATGATTCTATCACTATATACTATCTAGCTTTTATTATTAGAAACCTAATTTTAAATTATTTTTGAAATATCAAGAGATGTAAATTGTTAGAAATGAGGAGGGAGTAATACCGATAGCGGTTCAAAAGAGGAGTCTACTATTGTAGATAGAATACAACTTTTATTTAGCTTTTATTGTTAGAACTTAATTTAAATTATTATTGATGATTATTATTGTGGTAAAGTAAATTCAAATGCTTATATTTAATTTTCAAAATAATTCATCTTTATCCTTTTCACAAAAGAGATTAAAATGAGCAAGAATTGATAAACTTAAACTATACCATAAACAATTACAAAACTCTTTCATTAATAACTCATTCGAATTTTTACAATCACAATTTCTTATACAAGCAATAAATTCCAATCACAAAGAACTAAACTTTTGATAGAGTCTAAACCTATACTAATAATTCTATTATTTTTTGATAATTATCATTTCTAATAAATTCAACCAATAAATTGTTAAATAAATCCTATAACTTTTTATAAGTTAAATAGATTTTAATTTTATGCCATTCAAGATTAGAGAAAGAAGTATAATATCTGTGACTGGAATTAATGGTTATTCTTCATCTCATAAAGAAGTAACAGATGCAATAGAAGCAGCGGTTAATCATCTAACAGAATATCCTACTGGGTCAAAAGCTATTATAAGTCATTCAATAGAAATTGAGAGAACTGAATAAAAAAAAGAAAATTAACGTTTTTGTATAAAATATTTTATTTACTGTACTCTACATATAGCAGTACAAAAAGAGTCTATTACATATAGACTACTATCCTGTAGTTAACTTTTATTATTAGAAACTTATTTTACATTATTTTGTCCCAACACTTCATGAAAAATTATGATTTTTAATGGTTGTTTTATTGGAGAAGATTTTTACAGGCACTTTTGAACTTATAATAACAGGTAGACAACAAATATAATTATAATATACATGGTAACGCTAAAAAAATATGCCAATTTTTCTGGTAGGAAGACAAAGGAAGTAGCCATTATTTTTATCATATCGATTATTGTTATTTCTTATAGTTTGTTTTTTTATCTTCAAAATAATACAGAAAGGGACATTAGAAATAGCCTATTTGAACAACAAAAACAACGCCAGATAGAATCTACACTAGCTCTTTCTCAACATATTGGCTCTGACCTTGATTCAATTATGTCTAGGCTTCAGGATTTAGCAAACTCAGAATATTTGCAAGAAGGCGATTTATTCAGCAATACAACCAAAAAGTCTATGCAACAAATGTATGTTCAAATGGCTAATATTACTGAAGTAGATAGACTTTTCATTTTAGATAAAAACAACATTGTAAGGAGCAGCATAGCCTCAAACGGACAAGAAACATTTATTGGAATCAATTTTTCCTATAGAGACTGGATAAGAGATACAAAAAACACTTTAATGCCAACATTTTCCAATGGTTTTGAGGGAAGAGATGGCAAATACAGAATAGCGATAAGCCATCCAATAATAAATATCAAGACTGGAAAATATATGGGATTAGTAGGAGCACTAATTCCTACTACAGAGTTCTTTGCACATTATGGCAACATTTACAATATTAAGTCAAATTTTCTGGTAGTTTTTGATAAAAAAGGAAATTACATAGCCAATCCAAACACAGAATTATTAGGAAAGAACTATTTTGGAAATCAGGCTCAGCAATTCTTCCACAATAATCAGTTACAGTATAATCTATATAGCCAATTACTTAGAGGACAGCCAGGCTATGCTGTATATGATTTTGGAATTGGCGAAAGACTAAATACTGGCTACCCAATTTTTGTGCAAGGAAAACCAATATACTTTGTATCTGCAGTAACTCCCACTTCTCTAATATATTCACAGATCAATGATGTAATTCTTACACAAAGAATAGAGACATTTTCACTTCTTGCTGGCACTACGGCTGCAATTGTAGTTTTCATTATATTTCTTATTGGATGGAGTAGTAACTTAAATGAGGAAGTTAAAAGAAGAACAAGAGAGCTAAATGAATCAAATAAACAACTTGGAGTGGCTAATAAACAATTAAAAGTTAATGATAAAATGCAAAAAGAGTTTATTAATATTGCAAGTCACGAATTGAAGACCCCTACTCAAGCTATTCTAGGATTGTCACAACTATTACGAACATATCCTGAAAGAAGAGATGAAATGATAAATGCTATAGAAAGAAACGCCGTTAGACTTAAAAACCTTACAAATAGTATATTGGATGTTTCAAGAATTGAGAGCCAAAGTTTAAGCCTCGACAAGGAGAAGTTTAACATTAACGAAAAGATAAGAAATGTAATAGACGATTTAAAATTAAGACACCAAGTAGAAATAACATTTGCTGATCCAAAATTAGATCCTATAGTTGTAGAAGCAGATAAAATTAGAATTTATGAGGTTATATCAAATCTCTTAATTAACGCCATTAAATTTACAGAGAAAAATAGTAGTAGTAGCGATGATGGTAATAGTCTCGGTGAGGGCACTATAACAGTCTTTACAGCCATAAAATCCAACCAAGATTATAAGAAAGGTAATACGGGTAGCAGCGATGAGGAGGTTATTATTAGTATAAGAGATAGAGGAGTGGGTATTCACCCTGATATACAGGACAGATTATTTTCCAAATTCGTTACCAAATCTGAGACAGGCACAGGATTGGGGTTGTATATATCAAAGGGTATTGTAGAAGCACATGGTGGAAGGATATGGGCTGAGAATAATGCTGAAGGTAAGGGAGCAACATTTTACTTTAGCCTACCGTTAAGCAAATAGTACAATTGTCATTTTCTCATATTTCAATTATTTTTGTATGTATTAATAAGCATACAATTGTTTAGGATATAGTGAACCCGAGAAAACTACGGGCCCGTCGGGGAGTAATACCGATAGCGGTTCTAAAATAAGAGTCTCTGTAGAGATACTACTACCTTGTATTTAGCTTTTATTATTAGAAACTTATTTTGAGTTAGATTAATAACATTATATTTTATGTATTAAATAACTATCTTTTTACTAATTAACTTTCGTTCATAATTTATCATCATATCAAAAAGAAATTCTGTTGTTGTATTATATTTTTTTAATAATTCTATAAATTTTTGTTCATTTTCACTATTTACGATTTGATTCACAAGGATATAGCAACCCATCATATATTCCTACATTGCACTAAATTCACTTGATAAATTAGTACTATCTTCATAATATTGGCTCAAATTAGCTTTAAATCCCATTAATTTATTTGATTATTCTAATATAATCTTGTTCGTAATCTTCATTATTAGTTTGAATAGCAGAATTAGTTGTTTCATTATTAATTTGAAATGAACTTTCAAAAGAAGAATTAGTAATTACTGAAATTAGAATAATAAAAATGAGAAGAAATGCAAAATTGTATCATTTTTTCCTTAATGTAAATACATAAAATGATATTATGTATTTATTTTCTAAATATAAGTTGTTTAGAGTTAATAATACATTTATAAATTTTCGGCGCCGAAAAGTTTGTCCAATATATACAATGAACACAGTGAAAACTATCAATTTCAAAAGCAATAAAATAAAAAAATGTATAATGTATTTATTCTTCTTTTAAGAAAGACATCCTTTAGATTTTAATCCAATAAATAATCCTGAATCTTCACTTAGCCAAATATTATCATCATTTAATCCATTCAAAATATCTGCATGAAAATCGATTCCAGCTGGCGGAAGATCTGTTGTATTTTTTATATTTACATGAACTCGATCTACATTCCATTTGTCACTATTCCCTGACGGTTCAAAGCGTATATACATTGGATATATATCTACAGTACTAAATGGATGTTTTTATTATTTTGAGATTGATTTTGTTTTTGTTTTAATGTTTCAGTTTCATCATAATAATAGGGCATTACTATACCATTATACCAATTTAACTTAGATAATAATTTAGAAGAATTTGTAGAAGGAGGACCACAAAAACATCTAAATAAATCACTTTCTTTTGCAAGTCTATCCATAGACTTTAGTAATCCTAGTATGGAATCATCATCAGAATAAATTAAAAGATAATGTTTTTTTGGAATATCTGATTGCTGTTGCTTAAGCCATTTGTCAACTGCATCCTTTACGATTGAATTTATAGAAACACCTTTCTCTTTAGCTAATTCTCCTAATTGTGAATGGATTTCATCATCAAACCCTCTAACTAATAAATCATGTACCATTTCTATATTAATACTATAATATTTTCGACTCAGATATATGTGTTTAGCAATTTGATATCATGATATCTTTTTCATAACATATATAACGATATCATGATATCATTTTCTATGAATCAAATAAATCAACAAACAAAACAAGAACAAAAAGAACAATTTGTAAATGGTGTCAATGTATCCAAACTATTTGGAACTGTTGAAGCAATAAAGGAAAATCCTGAAATTGCAAAATTCAATTTCAAAGCAAAAGGCAAATGGATTAATGGTGGACACAATAAAACAACTATTAACGAATTTTATGGAGCATGCCAGAATTTCCAAAGGAGTCAATCATTTGTCTTTGAAAAAGACGAACCACCAGTATTGTTAGGAGAAGACCATGGAGCAAATCCAGTTGAATATGTATTTGCAGCTCTTGATGGTTGCTTGACTACATCTCTCATATATCATGCAGCAGCACAAGGAATAAAAATAGACGAAGTGGAAACATCCTTCTCGGGAGACTTGAATTTGCATGGCTTTCTCGGATTGGATGAAAATACAAGAAATGGTTATGAAAAGATAAAAGTGGAATTTAAGATAAAAGCAGATGCACCAAAAGAAAAACTACAAGAGCTGGTACAGCTTGCACAAAAGAGATCACCAGTATTTGATATTGTTTCACATCCAACACCTGTAGAAGTTAACTTCGAAGAAGACAATAATCAAATCTAAAAATTAAGTATATATAGGAAGTCAAATATAACGATTTGAACAAATATTCTAAATTTTTATTTATTTAGTTATAGTTAGTAGATATAATAGAGTCATTAAATAAAACTATTTGGAATCCATTGTATTCTAAAATATTCTTTATTGTAAGAGTAATATCCTGTTCATCATCCACTAATAAAATATTTTTAGTCAATGTTATTGAATATTACCACTTACAATTGATTAAACCTCTCTCACCATTAAATCTCAGAAACATACCATAAAAAGTAGATGCTCTAACATTAGAATTATTTACTGCTCTCTTTTCTATCCTTTATCATGTTCTTCTCAATATTTTTCGGCGCCGAAAAAGTTACAATAATCTTCTATATCTTAATTCGCAATAGGCAGACTGAATGCAAAAGTTGATCCTTTACCATCACCATTGACAGTAGCAGCATTATTAAGAGCCCATATTCTTCCACCATGTCTTTCAATGATACTCTTGGCAATAAATAATCCCAATCCTGTCCCTCCTGCTGTTATAGATTTAGTAGCAAATTTTGTAAAAAGTTTTGGAAATATCTCTGGATCTATGCCTGTTCCTGTATCTTTTATATTAACAACAATTTCATTATTATCATTATTGTCTTTTTTTCTTTCAACAAAAATAGTAATGTTACCTTCATTAGTAAACTTGATGGCATTGTTTAATAAATTGCAAATAATCTGATAAAGCCTTGATCTATCCGCCTCTATAATTATTTCACTGTAATTATCTGATTCACAAGCTAATTTTATATTCTTCTTATTTTCTATAATTGTGTATTCAAAATCTCTCAAGATTTCTGCTATCATCTCTTTGAAATTGAATTTTTCTTTATTTAGAGTAAGAGTTCCACTTTCAATTCTTGCAACATCCAATATATCTTCTGCAAGTTTCTTGATTCTTTTCGAATTTCTTATAATAACATTCAAAATTTCTTCATCTTTTTCTATGTTTGTCTCTCTGCCTCGGAGTAACTCACAGAGTCCAAGTATTGGTTGTATGGGAGTTCGCAGTTCATGTACTGCTACATTTATAAATTCATCCTTTAATTGATCTCTGCATTTTAATTCTTTATTTGCCTTTTCTATTTCCTTTTTTAACTCATTTTGTTTTTTGATATAGTTTTTTATTGAGGTTACCATAGCATTGAATGACTCTGTTAGAACTGAAAGTTCATCCTGACCTTTGCTTTTAACTTCTACTTCAAGATTTCCACTTTTTACTTCAGAGGTTGCACTAGTGAGGGCAAGGATTGGTTTTAATATTTTCTTTAAAATGTAAAGTACAAAAGCAGTAGTAACTACAATATTTAATACAGCAAAAAATATCTCTAGAAATATCGAATATTGCGAACTATTTTTCGCATATTCTCCTAATTTTGTAACCAATATATTTGATGAATTTACTAAAGGTAATGCTCCTGTTTCGAGTATTGATTTTATAATTTTGTCTATTTCTATGTTGGATAATGTTGTTGTTGATGATACTGTTGATGCTGTTTCCGATGTTACTTCTACTACTGGGCTAATTATTTGATTTTCCTTTAAAATATTATTTGTTAATATTGTTTTTAATAGAAACAACTTCTGATATGTGTTATCCCAATCATTAGAGAATTCAGATGGCAATGGTTTTAGATCAATACCTGATATCTTTCCACCATCTTTCAATATCAACATGTTTGCCTCTAATTCATTAATAGCAGTATCAATCTTAGAAATATCATTACGATTTTCTATAAAATATTCTGCGGTACTAAACATAAGATTAGAAGTAAGAAACCTATTCTTACCTGCAATATTTATTGAATTTCCTAGATAAGTCACTTGTGATTGGTAAGAGGATAATATAGCTAAACTAGTAATGATAAAAAAAATTTGAATAAAAACTAATAATCCTATTCTTCTACCTATTCTAGAACGTATGAGTTTGAAAGCGTCCGCAGAATATTTTGACATGACTACATATTTAAAAAGATAGATATATTTGAGCATATTTGTCTATTTTTTGGCTCAATGAACTATTTTGATAAACACTTTGTTAAATAATAATTAAGTTTTGTGAAGAGACTTTTTCCACTTTCAAGTGCTGTTTTTGCATTTTTTATATGTTCTGATACAAAGTTGGTAGGACAACCTGTAGCGAGGGAGAGAGGGAGTAGGTAAATTATATTAAATAATTAAATATCTAGTTTATAATAAATTATTAGATAATCCTTGGAGTTACAATATAAATCAGTAGCTGTAGTGGATGATGAAGAGGATATCATTATTGGATTTAAAATTAATATACTCAATTTTTGTCATGCTAAAAAATTAGCATTTATAAATATTAATCAATCATATCCTAACAATGATTAACAATTTTGTAATATGTGGATTCTTATCTGTTTTATTATTTTATGGTATTTCATCATATGGAATTATTTTTGGTGAAAGTAATAATACGGAATATCAATTTCTAAATAAATTTGGAGGCAAAGGAAGTGAAGATGGACAATTGACATCTCCTCATAGTATTGATATTGATAAAGAAGGAAATATTTACGTAACAGATACTGGTAATGACAGAATTCAAAAATATGATTTAGGTGGTAAATTTATTTTAAAATGGGGAGAAGAAGGATCTGAAGATGGACAATTTGATAAATTGCATGATGTATATGTAGATCCATCCGGCCAATTTATTTACACACTAGAACTTTCAAACCACAGAGTACAGAAATTTACTCCTGATGGTAAATTTATTTTAAAATGGGGATTTGAAGATACTGGTGGTAGAGGTGCTGAAAGAACCCCACATCAGTTATCTATAGATTCAAATGGCTCTGTCTATTTAACTGATAGAAATGCACATCAAATTTTAAAATTTGATGAGAATGGTAAATTTATAGAGTCGTATGGTTCTAAAGGTTCTACAGAAGGAAAGTTTCTTGAACCGCATGGAATCGTTTTTGATTCTAATAACACAATGTATGTAACGGATATGAAAAACTCACGAGTTCAAGTTTTTGACAAAGACTTTAATTTTAAAAGACAATGGGGATCATTCGGGAATGCATCTGGACAGTTTTCAGGTACTGCCCCTGGAATCGATTATTATGAAAAGCAAGATCTAGTTTTTGTTGTTGATAAAACATCAACTAATTTTCAAGTATTTGATGAAAATGGTAAATTCATAAGCAAATTAGGATCTAAAGGAAAACAAGATGGACAGTTCAATAGACCTGAAGATCTTGCTATAGATCCTGAAGGAAATGTGTTTGTAGCTGATACAGGTAATTCCAGAATACAGGTATTTGGTAATAAATAATTACATATAGTGATTCTGGTATTTCTTTTAGAGTCAAAAGCTCTAAAGCTGTTAATATAACTAGTATTATAATATGAGAAGGAAGTCGTTTTTCTAGATTTCCACATACGAATGAAATACCAACTTACCTACGAGAAATGTTAGAGTTGAGCTCATGGTTTAATTTTGCCATTTATTACAATAGATAATCATCATATGAGTTTGGAAAACAAATTTAACATAGAATAGAATTAAAATTTATAACAATTTATGATTATTTATTCTCACTGTTCCTTAATATATTAAAATAATCCTCTACATATTCTTAATAATTAGTAATGAGTGAAAGCAAAAGTATTGATGAAAAAAAACTAAATTCATTTATGGACAAGATATTTAATGATTTAAGTGGAAGCTATACTACTTTACTTTGTATTATAGGAGACAGATTAGACCTTTTTAAAAAACTTGAAAAATACGGTCCTATAACAAGTCAAGATTTTGCACAAAAATCCAATACAAGTGAAAGGTATGCAAAAGAATGGCTTAATGGATTGACTTGTGCACAATATATAGAATAAAATCCTATTGATAATACCTTTAGGCTTCCAGATGAACATGCACAAGCATTAACAAAGGAAGGAGGACCTATGTTTGTAGCAGGAATATATCAAAGTCTATTTGGAGAGGTTAAGAATTTAGACAGACTTTTAGAAGCTTTTCAGAATGGCAAAGGAATTCCAATAGAAGAATATGATAAAAACGAATTTTTAGGAACAGAGAGAATGACCTCAAGCTGGTTTGAAAATCTCTTAATACAGGAATGGATACCTTCAATTCCTGGTTTGATTAAAAAACTAAAAGAAGGAATCAAAGTTGCAGATATAGGCTGTGGACGTGGAAAAGCTATTGTTAAATTGGCTAAAACCTTTCCTAATTCAAAGTTTTATGGATATGATATTCATAAAGAATCAATTGAAGGTGCAATACTCAATGCAAAAAATGAGAAATTAGACAATAATGTTTTTTTTTAAGATATCTATAACCAATGAAGGTCTACCAGAAAAAGAATATGACTTGATTACTACATTCGATGTTATACATGACATGGCCCATCCTTATGATGCTCTTCAAATAATAAGGAAATCACTTAAGGATGATGGAACTTATCTTCTTTTAGAAATTAATACAAAGGATAAACTTGAAGACAATATTGGTCCATTTGGAACTTTATTCTATGGTTGGAGTATCATATATTGTATGACTGTTTCCCTTGGAGCTGGCGGAGAAGGCCTTGGTACTGCAGGTCTACCAGAATCAAAAGTGAAAGAATATTGTACACGTGCTGGTTTCAAATACATCAAAAAAGTTCCTCTTGACAACCCATTCAATTCATTATATGAAGTAAAAAATAAATAACATATTTTACAAAATTACTATTTATAACCAATTCACTAACAACTATAAATAATCAATACTCTATTCAGCATATTTATAATGACAAAAAAGACAACTTCATCATATAATATTCAATACTTGTATTTGGCTTATATTATTAGGAACATATTTTTTGTATCAGTAGACCTTTAGATTCTAGGGAATTTAAATTAATATTAAAACCAAAGATATTTCAAGTTCAAATTGACAAAAAAATTGAGATGTTGAATGATAAATTTATACATGATTCGGATTTAAAACTAAATTCAGAAGAACCTACTACTTGGATACAGGTGATTTCAGATCAAAATCGAAAAATTTCTTTTTGAGAGTAAGGGAGGACAAGGAATCAAATAAATTATGATAGTACTTTAAAATGTAGACATCCTGATAGATACATATCATCATCTTACGATCATTATAATTCTATGAAAAAATCTACAATTAAATTTGAAGAAGATATAATTGCTCCTCATATAAGTAAATTTTCTATTTCAGTCACCTTATTACTACTACTATTCACACAGGGGTATGACAGCAAAAATGACTAAACTAGCAACTATGAACTCCATTACTATACTCTTAATGAATAGATAAAGGATAGTAGTTTGTAGGTATAGAAAGGTAATGACTATCCAAGAAATTGATCAAGTCTCCATTACAATTCTTATGGATAACTCCACAGACCTATTGCTAACAAACTCTAATCATGCAAATAGACCTCCGTTAACGAAGAATGAAAAACTCATACTTCCACTTCCCGTTGCAGAACATGGATTCTCTGCTCTTGTCAATATTGTCATAGACAGTGAAAATGAAAAGGAGAAAAATAATGTGAATAAAAATATCAAATACAAAAATAACAAAATATTTCTCTTTGATACAGGACCAAGCGAAAATGGTGTGCTTCATAACGCAGACATATTTGGAATATCTTTTGATCAGATTGATGGAATTATCCTAAGTCACGGTCATTTTGATCATTTTACAGGACTTGCTAATATATTAAGAAGAATATTATTATCAAAACAGGATAATACTAGAATTGATCTCTTTATGCATCCTGAGGCGTTTCTAAGACGATGGGAGGTCTATCAAAATGGGGAAAGGACAAAAATGCCATTATTGGATGAAGAGCATCTACAAGAATTAGGAGCACTACTACACAAAAACACAGGTGTTATGTTTCTTCCCCGTGATGACTCTCCCTCACTTATGCTTACAGGAGAGATACCAAGGAAAACAAGTTTTGAGAAAGGATTTCCATTTCAGTATGTAGAGAATCAATCTGGTAACGAAATAAAGCTTGTTCCAGATCCGTTGGTTAGAGACGATCAAGCAATCGTGGTTAATGTCAGAAATAATGGGTTAGTAATTTTAACAGGTTGTGGTCATGCAGGAATTATAAATACAATAGATTACGCAAAGAAAGTGACTGGAATAGATAAAGTTTATGCTGTCTTGGGAGGCTTTCATCTTCCAGCCGATGGAGGAATTTATGAAGAAGCAATAGAACCTACAGTGAAGGAGCTGCTAAGAATAGACCCTGACTATATAGTACCTTGCCATTGCACCGGTTGGAAAGCAACAAACAGAATTATTGAAACCATGCCTAAAAAGTTCTTACAAAGTAGTGTTGGCACAGTATTTACATTCTAATGTTGTATTTTTATTTGTCTACAGCAAATCGCCGGGAGTGGGACTCGAACCCTGCAACTATATTCGCGGTTTATGCAATTTAATAATTATTTAACAAAAAGTGGACAGTATTTGATTTTTTCTATATATTCCACAATTGAAAAGACAAGGAGCTGACCAACAGACAAAGAGAGAAGAACTTATCTTCGGGAGTTGAATGGTCATAGTTTCAGTGATCAACTATATTAATAGAATTTAAAATTAATGATATTATATATTAGGATTGACTGATAAATTTGAAAAAGGCAACACTATGAGACAAATAAATAGATATGACTATTTTAAAAGATCGAATACGGTAATAGAGATTGATAAAAAAATGTATTGGATATAATCAAAATTTTTAGAATCCAATTAACAGTCACGTTTAATTTTATTATTACAGACTAAGTATATTTTGTAAAAGACATTCCTGACTACAGATAGTACCTAACTCTGTAAGTTTTGGATTTTGGTTATTGAACCCTTACCTTGAAT
>DASQLB010000300.1:0-4190 GCA_035630235.1 Nitrososphaeraceae archaeon
GTGAATATATCCCATGTAATGATGAAATATGTCCATTTATAGATGAATCAGACTTTGGTGTTCAAATTTTTAAAGATGTTTCAACCGTACGCGAATTATCACCTGAAGGTAAGACAGTAAATCTTGACAAGCTCCATTATACAGCAACTGAACTGTCCATAACTGATAGAATACCAACCAATGATCAATGTTCTCTTGTTGGTTTTACACACGGTTTATTCCCCCAAAAAATCGCAAATGGTAGTATAATATTTATTGGTATATGTGTCAATTATGTAGGAGATTGTGAGGGAACTATATATCCTGGTGAAGAGAAAACATGTACAGTAGAGAACTACATTTATGAAAGACATTTTGATCCTATACAAACTGTTGGAAATGCTTTAGATGGTACACAATCATCATTATTATCACAACAGCTCAACAATCAAGCAATTCAATCTCAACCTAAAATGTTAAAAGATGTAATGTCTAATTGAAGTGATTAATAAAAACAAACAATTATTTTTTTTTGTATTATAAAAAAATTATTCTCTAAGACTAATCAAAATTAGATCACCTAATAAAGAATATTGATTACTTTTATTTTAAGATGGACATAAAATAATATTCTGAAGAATAATTTTCCTGCATGGTGGTAATACCATTCATACTTCGATTGTATTGATTATTTATCTATTCATATCAAACCATTATTTGTCTTGGTTATGTTTCAAAATTGTTAGGATGTCTTAGTACGCAATTCTTATGCAAAGATTTTACTCTCCTCTACGAATGTGGACCAAAAATATTGTGTCAAAAACAATTCACACACCTCTGAGCCCGTTGTATATATGGGTTCATATAATTGAGAATGAAATTAAGTTTTAAAATAAGAGGGATTTGTTCAAGATGGTAGCCAAGTTATCAACAACTATAGAGAAAATTTAGAATTTACCTAATTCTTCTAATAGTATAACATTAAAGAATTTCAATTTTACATGGAAAATAATGGCTCATCGGAAAGACATCAGAATAATAACCTGATTGTGATGATTGAGTTTTCCAACTATTTTGATTCCAATAGCAGTTTTTACGAGATTAATAAGAAAGAACAAATTCTATCATTTTTAGAAACAAAGATGAAGGATTCATCAAAAGACCCAGAAAAGAGATGAATTACAAGTTGGAATCATTATCTAACAAGGATGAAATTATTTTATAGATGGTTATATAACAAGGATAAAGAAATAGATAAAGATTTTTGGGAAACTCCTAAATTTCTTAATTAAGAATTAAGAAAACAAAGAGAATCTCCATTTGTAGAAAGTGAAATTTGGGATAGAAATGAAATGCTATTTTTATAAATTTCATCATAACTTGTTGCCGCCATTTTCAATAATATTGATAAAATATTATAGAATTCTTTAATGAATATTATAGGCAGTACTATAGTAGATTACAAAAATTAAGTAATAAATAATAATCTAATTCCTGTAGAAATAAATATGAAACCAACTGACATCATGCCTCCATTCAATGAAGAAACAGCGAAGGCAAAAGTCAAAGCAGCCCAAGACGCATGGAATACACGTAATCCAGAATTGGTCGCTAAAGCATATACTATTGATTCCAGTTGGAGAAATAGAATTGAATTCTTTAAAGGAAGAGAAGCAATTATAGCATTTCTAAAAAGAAAATGGGCTAAGGAATTAGATTATCGTCTCATGAAAGAACTATGGTGTTATAATAAAAATAGAATTTCTGTACGATTTGAATACGAATGGAGAGATGCAGACAATCCAAGTCAATGGATGCGAACCCATGGAAATGAACATTGGGAATTTGAAGATAGTGGGTTAATGAGAATTCGTGACATGAGTGCTAATGATTATCCTATTAAAGAATCAGAAAGGAAATATAAATAAATATAAATTGTTAATGCAAACAGAGCAGGTAACATTAATACCTTACAATAGACAAATAAATAAGATTATTATTTTTGAATGGAAATAAAAAATATTTTAGGGTAAGACTACAAGTTGTCCTGTCATTGTAGGCATATGATAAGTACATTCATATTGATAAATTCCTTCTTTATCAGCAGTAAAACTTATTTTAGCATGTTGACCTCCTGGTAAATCTTTTGTAATATTATATGGATTCAATAATACAAAGTTATGTTTTTCCTGTTCTTCTGGATTATAATAATGAATAGTAACATTATCACCTTTTTTTGCTACCATGGTTTTTACGGAAAATGAATCAGTCGTAACCTTGAACTTTTCAGCTCCTTCAATTTCTACCGGAAAGAGATAAAAGTCTCTTTTTTCTTGTCCAAAAGCAGCATTGGTATTGAATGCTAGAAAGATACTTCCAAGAAGAATTGTAATTCGGCTCATTAAACCTATGTTATTAAACTTATTCATCGCATTAAGTAGATTTTATCGATGTTTATGAATATTAAGAAATTTCTCATTTAAGAGAACGATTCTGATATAGTAACAGAAAAAGGATAACGAATAAGACCTATTGCTAGAAGAGCAACTAAAGTTGGTGTCAGAACTAATTCAATTAAAAAAAGGTAAGGTACTCTAATTAATAACAATTAGGTCTATTTAAAATAGGAAGATAGTCACTACAATTATTGTCTAATTAAGAATATCTATTTTATTAATAATAAATATTCAAAACATAGAACGAGAATTTCAAGAGATATTAAATACATTTATGACTATTTGGTTTATACTTCTAACCTAAAAAATGGAAAACCAAACCAAAGAAGTCATAGTCTGGACTCTCTTGTGTTCCCATCAACTCTCAGCTTTCAATAATGTTCAGGCTATGACAATAAATTAAATTAATTAAATAATTTATCTCAAATTATTAAATATTATAATATCGATCAATATACGATTTTATAGGCAAAGAATAAGATTGAGTCCACCATAGTCTATTCCTATTGCTTTACTCTCGATAGTATTGGATTATGGCTATAATTAAATAATTCTTCCATTTCCATCAAAGAAATTAAAAAAGAAAAAGGTTAAACAAATAGTATAATATCTTTTTTTTATTTTCTAATGGGCTAGTATTGTTAACAATAGTGTAACCTCTGGACACGTGCCAAAAATGTCATTTTATTGAGACCTAAACCAATAATAATATTGTAAAATTGGTGCAACAAGGGTATAAAAATCATATAATAAGTCAGTTTGACCACATATTGAAAAAAATAATGCTTAAGATAATTTCTTGTATGCATCGAAAGCACTAGAGACAAAAAGACAAAACCCAGAGAGATATTTCTCATTTTTCTTTAATATCTAATGTAAAGAAAATTGATGATTTTTGTCATTCCTATAAAATATAAAAAATTCTCTCATAATTTCTTTTATAAATCAACAACTCGGAGTAACTCCTAGTAACTCTTTAGCAAAGTTATTAAACTAATTTTATTATAGTTGATATATAGATAGACAGAAATGAAGACACCTAGATACATTTGCTCTAAATGTCGACAGCCCTTTACAAGAAGATGGAATGCAAACCGTCATTCCAACAATAAACATTATGGTGGAATAGAAAACATTATCTCTTTTACTGAGTATATAATGAATCAGAAAGATTCCATTCCTTTGAACGACGGCTATTCTAAAGATAACGGTTCTCATCAGTCAAATGTAAATAACCATCTATTTTTTTACAAGTCAATTTCCGCCGATAATTTGCGTTCCATAACTTTAACAGATCCAATTGCAGATGCCCTCGACCGTGAATTATTACCGTATGAGATATTCGAACAATTAGGTCCGAAATATGAAGAAATGAGACGTATTCTTGATTATGTACCTGAACCGTCTAGAAAAATACTGTTTGGCAACGCTTTATCCTCAGCAATCAATTCTGATAATCCAGTAGATACAATGAATAAAAAATTAACAGATCTTCGAAAATCCAATACTAGTGTGATGATGTTGAATGATCTAGCATCATTCTATGGTACAAACAAAGCATCCCTAAAGGAGTTTTTAAAATTAAAATTCAAACAAAAGAAATAAGTCAATTTAGCAAACAAATTTAATAAAATAACATTGTATTATAAATCAAATCTAAAAAAAATAACACCATCTTCACAACAACAACAACAACAACAACAACAACAACAACAACAACAACAACAACAACAACAACAACAACAACAACAACAA
>DASQLB010000301.1:0-2099 GCA_035630235.1 Nitrososphaeraceae archaeon
TAGAAAAATAGATTCATAGACATGAAGTTACGTTATATTTCTATTTTGTCCTCAAACGAATATATATTATTTATGAAGTATCATATTAAAAATCTCGGGATAAAATTGAAATCACTAGATAAACTTATTTTGAAAGCATTATACATAAATAATTTAGATCCAACAAAATCATTTTTCCAGTATTTGCAGGAGAAATATCAATTAGAGAAATCTTTTTTTGAATCAAGGATAACTCGGCTGATAGAACTAGGATTAATAGGAAAAACTAATTCTGAACAATATAAATTAAATTCATTAGGAAGAGAGACGATGAAGGTAGTTCTTGTCGGAGGTGTTTTTGATATACTACATCCCGGTCACATATTTACTCTCAAAGCAGCAAGATTGCTTGGCGATGTTTTAATAGTAATTATCGCGACACAATCTACTGCCACTAAAATAAAAAAAAATAGAGTAATATTTCATAATGAAAACTTGAGAAAAGAAATGGTTTCATCATTAAATTTTGTAGATTTGGCACTAATTGGAAAAGAAGGAACATTATTTGATACCGTTGAACATGTAAAACCTGACATTATAGCATTAGGTTATGATCAATCACATACAGAGAAATTTATTTCAGAAAACTGTAAGAAAAGAAATATTAATGTTAGAATATTGAGATTAAATACCCCTATTCCAAATATGAAAAGTTCTGAATTAAAACGAGATTTAGGAGATTTATTTTATCAAATATAATATTAATTCGTTAGATAGGATAATTTGTATTAACTTTTAATTTGATATGATCACCATTTTTCAAAGAAAACAGTTCTTTGATGGAAAATGGAGCTATTATCTCAATTATAGAGTCATCATAATGAGTTCGTTCTAATATCAAAATCGAGGAATTAATGTTATCACTATCATTAATATAAGCAGGGTAACACTTTACCCATCCAAAAGTTCGAGATTGATCACTAAATCCTTCAATATTTATTGATGGATATTTCAACATCTCCTTTTTAGCCTCGACATACAAAGAAGAATTTAGCTTTATATTTAGAGTTCCAGGATAAGGCTCATAACCTAATTTTTCCTTAAACTGTTGTTTATATCCCTTTAACGACATGTAATACGCACCTTCTCCCATTCCAGTTATAATATGACCCTCAAAATCAATAATATGTTTAAAAGACTCTATAGCAGTCTTAAGAAATAAAAACAGATCATATACTTTTTGATACCCTTTTTCTGTAACCTTTATAGTATATTTTTTACTTTTTTTGTTTCTTTTTATATATCCAAAAAATTCAAGATCAAGTAATTCTTTTGAAGCTAATTGTTGGGATCGTTTTATTTTTTTTGCTATCTCACCAGTAGTTAACTCAACAAAATTATTCTTTGCTCCGCACAATAACAATTCTGAAAGAATTATTACATGTTGAAAGGTAATATCATTCATAAAATTATTAATAATTTATTTATTGTAATCCCATTTCACTGAATGTACCTACCTTAATAGATGAACTACGTTTTAAATCGGCTAATCTATGACCTATTATTTGTTCTATACCAGCCTTATCAGAGGCATCAATCAATCTTTGGGTTACTATTCCATCTAGAACCAAAATTTTACCTTCAGACGAATCTGAAAGTTTTTTAACTATCTCCGAAACTGGAACTTTCATAATAGTATTCATTGAACCATCCAGAATAATTGCTTCTAAGGTTTCATTGATTTGAGAATATATGTTTCTAATAACTGACTTGGATTCATTATTAGTTTGTAATCCATTCTCTTCTTTTGTAATTGGATATGTTTCCAAATGATTGAACTGGGGTTGTGTCTGCTGAAAAGAATTTTTTTCTCGGTCATTTTTAACATATTTTTTATGATTTTGTAATACAGATTGTTGTTTTTTTATAGACGAGAATGATTCTTCTTTCGAATCGTCCAGTGCATTATTTAATATCTCCGTTATTTCTAAAGGTGTACATTCTTCAACCTCTCTTCCAGCGGGTGCTCTGAATACTTTGTCGATTTTAACCAAGCCATGGAGTTCTTTTAAAATTAAATCACCTGCTCTATCACCATCTAAGAAAGCTATAACTTTTTT
>DASQLB010000302.1:0-3222 GCA_035630235.1 Nitrososphaeraceae archaeon
TCCAAAAATGCCTGCGATAAGTAAATTCTTATTCATAAGAATGGTTTCCCTATATTTCTTGTAAAAATTATTAAAGAGTTTATTCAATTAATAATTATATATATACATCCAACTCTTTATGTCTTTGAATAGACAATTCACCTAATTGAGAATAAAATTTTTTTTAAAAATAAAACAAGTTTCTAATAATAAAAGCTAAATACGATGTAGTAGTCTATTTACATTGGACTCTTATTTTAGAACTACTATCGGTATTACCCACTCCTGCAAAATCCTAACGAATTTACATATCTTAATATTCCAAAAATATTTTAAAAAATATTTGAATAATAACTGCTAATAAATAAAGCAGTTGAACCTTACTACCCGTAAGAATTCTACTCCCTATTATTTTATACGGATTTATAATTAAGTTATATTTATAATGAATTGTTGACAAAATTAAATACGATAATTTTTCCATAATACAATTTTGAGTGAAGACATGGACATTTTTTATATTCTTTTATTTGCAAATAATATGTAGATTGTTTTACTATATTTATCTTAACTTTTCTTGTGGTATTAATATTAAATAAGCAAATCACTTATTTAATAGTATGGGAAGTAGGAGTAGAACAGAAATTGTGAGAGATATACTGACTCTGCAAATGGAGGAGCAACCAAGACAAAAATAATGTACACAGCTTTCCTAAGCTATATTCAAGTACACGAATACCTTTCTGTATTGATAGAAAATAACCTAATCGAGTACATTGATGGAACTCAGACTTATAAAACTACTGAAAAAGGATTACACTTCCTTAAAATGTATAACAAAATTAGAAAATTGTTACCACAACTACTATAATCAAAAATGACAAATTGATATAGGTCTTTTCGATATATACTAAAACTTTATATATAATTTTTATAAAAACTCCAATAAATTTATTAAGTAAAGCTTCTAGTAATAAATCTAAATAAAGTTAGTCGAACCCTATCATTGAAATGTTTAAATAAATTCAATAATTTTTAATAATTATTTGATAGAGGGACAGGTAAATTGTATTAAAATAAAAGAAAAAATAATCACAATTATTTGATAGAGGGGTTATAATATCTTTGATATAGAAAATTACTTAGTATTTAATATTCTATTATTTTTAGAAATGGATTTATTAAGAATAATGAGCAAATGAAAATAACAATAATCATTAATTAATCCAATAAAGTAATACTATGTTAGCAAGTCTATCTACCAATTTCAATTATATATAAACTATCTAAAAAGTTGTATATACAAATCAGCACTTTTTGGCTTTTGGCAAGTTCATTGGTAATGTTAGTGATAATCCCATTACTCCATAACTATGCAGCAATGGCTCAAGAATACGGTGATAATAGTTATAGCACATACTCAACAGATGACAAAAAATATGAGTGTAGAACAGGTGTATTTGAGGGATTTTTGTATCTTCAATAAAATTCTACAAGTTTGACGAAGGTAATGATAGAAAAGATAACAATAGAACAGGAACACAAGGTCCACCTGAACCAACAAGTCTAGCAGGTCCACAGAGAATTCAAGGTCCAAGAGGTCCTAATGGAACACAAGGTGAAAGAGGATTTAACGGTACACAAGGCAACCCAGGCTTAATAGGATAGATCTCTATGTGGTAGAAAGGAATCTTAATTCGACCTCATCAGGTGGAGTAACTCCATCATTTACATCATCTACTGCGATGTTTGCTCCAGGAGATGTAATATATACTGGAAGTTTTACTATTCTTAATTCAGGAATTGTAGATATCGTGACTGATTTTCCTCTAGTAGCCTTTAATGGATGGAGTATTAATATTCGAAGATGAATCAGGTTCAGCTGACGTTACAGCATTTGCTCCCTGCTTCAATAATCCACCCTGAGACCTTAAACCTCCATCATTTTTTTATTTTTTTATTGTACTACTATTATCAGAGAAGAAATTATTTTTAAAAATTATATGTATAATAAATTAGCAAAAGATATTATGAAAATTCTATAAACTATAATTAATACTCAAATCTAAATTTTATACCTAAACCCTATGTCTATATTATCATGGTTTCTACCTAACCAAGAGTAATAAGGTTGAAATAAACTTCATCTCATATAGATAACATAGAAAAATTGTCGACATTTAAGAAAAAATTAGGATATGCACTTGGAATTTTTTTTATCTTGACAAGTTTATACGGCTTAGCAATTATTCTATACTCTCCATCTTCTACCAAAGTTTTTGAAATGATTGTATTGACCTCGTCCATTTTAGTAATAGGAATAATTTTTATTTATTTAGCTCATAGGATAAGGTAATTCTATTTAAATGGTAAATTTGTTCTTTATTCATGAGTTTTAGATATCTTCTTTTTTTACTTTAAAATTATTCTACTAAATTTAATTCCACAATAAATTTTTTTATCATCAATTCTAAATAAGTTTTTAATAATAAGAGCTAAATACAAGGTAGTAGAGCTTATAATAGTAGACTAAATAATTAAAGAATCTGAATCAAACTTGTATCTCATAATTGAAAGATTAGAGGGGTATTTGTGGTAGGATATAAATAAACATAATCGACCCATTATCTAGGAAGATGTCCTCCCCTTTGACTGGTCTCACTTCTCGTCTCATGAAGAAATATGAACCATCTAAATGCATAATCACGGAAATTACAATTACCAACGTTCAAAATACCATGAGGGAAGAATCAAGGCCATATTAGAATACAATGGGAATTAATACGGACTTGTAGACTGGAAGACATATGATGTTAATCCCATTAATAGTTCTGGAAAAGAAAAGTGGGAGTTAATTGCAAATTTATTTTTGGCTAATCATAGATATACCAGACACTAAGCAACACTGCAGTAAGGACATTTCATAAATTGACTATAGAGTTGTATGGTTGAGCATGTTCATCTGACAAATGATATTTATCATACCTCCAATTTCATCACGGTCTGAAGTAACCATAATTTTTCGAACGTTGTTATGTATGTATAGGTTATCTCTTCGTTGTCAGAATATGTTACAGTATACGCTGTTTCCTTATCATAACCGGTAGGATCTGTAGTCGAAACTTGTAAGAACTTAATATTGTCAGATATTATGTAGATATCATTATCCTCTAGTTTTCTTTCAAAGATCCGTATATTAGCGACCTCACTATAACTATTAATAATTCTATCATAGACACCCAA
>DASQLB010000303.1:0-12522 GCA_035630235.1 Nitrososphaeraceae archaeon
TCCCCTTCTACTCTTTTCTTTATTTGTATTACTGCTGTTAGCCAATTGCTTCCTCCGTCTGTCAATAATACTTGAGATGTACTTGGAACAACATTTTTTACTTGATCTAGCATCTTTGACTCCACAGGTAATCCCATCAATAGACGATGTTCAGAATAACCAGGAAGTATATCATGGAAAATAGCATTATTTCTAAATCTTATATTTTCTAATTCAAATATAGGTTGCTGTCTTCTAAAATCATATGTTTTTAGCATTTCTACCATCCATTCCTCATGGGTTTTATCACACAATATTTTTCCTTCTAAAACTATTTCTGACAATGAGGGAATAAGAAGCTGCGAAAACTTGTTAATACCCAATTGCAGATTTCCGTCTAGTAGTGTATTTGCTATATGTATTTCATCTATGCCATATGATGCTTGGTAAGCTGCTGCTATGTTAATTGCAGGATGAACTCCTATCACAATTGCGACCTTCAAATCTTCCCCATGATCTTTTGCATACATAAAACATTTATGCAAATGTCTTCCCTCTACCATTCTTATTGCCATGTTTTTATCATCTAATTTTAACAAACGATGGGTAGAAGAATTCTGATTTCCTTTTTCTTGATCTTTTGCATACACAATTGAAGAAGTAATATATGGTCCAGCATCATTTTCAAAATGTGTAACAATAGGAAGATCAGATAATTTATTTGATGAATTTTGATAATACGGAATGTCATTTACTGTTTTTACTTTAATATTCATATTGTTAATGGATTTGTTAATGATTGTATGGATGTCATTTTTTTCTTTTGTTCCTATTGCCATGGCAAATCTTTTTCTTGTTCCAATAAGATTACTAATTACTGGAATAGTTTTATCTTCGACATTTTCAAATATTACAGCTTTATTACCATCAAGTTTACTGACTATTGCTGGTAATTCAAATGTAGTATTAACATTCTTTTTAATTCTAATGATCTCATCTTCATTTTCAAGTAACTCTAAAAATTTTCTTAGGTCGTTGTTATGAATATTGGTCGTGTTAGAATTATCTTTTTGCATCTTTTTCAGCCTGTCTACTTATCCTATCTAGTATCTCATCCATAATTGTTTTCATACTCTTAACATCTAATGGTGTTTTAATATAGAGAGAAACTAAACAAATTCCATTTAACATTAATGCTATTCTTTGAGCAATGGAGTTAATGAAGAACGAATCAAATTTGCTGGGTATTACTATAGCTGATGTTACTTTATTTGATAGACTAGACGCCATTGTAACAGATCCGATTCTATTGGAGTTTTCAGATATTATGATAAAACATCCGTTTTCAAAAAAAATTGATTTTATATGAATTATTCTTTTATCATCTATCTTAATATCTTTGCCTAAAATATCGTCTTTATCTTCCATTTTATGTTATCATTATTAACTAGTATCATTTTATTAAATTAAGTTAATGATACAGTATTAAAAAATACGAGTATTTTTATTGAATTTATTTCATTATTTAACTTATTCCTACTAAAAATATTCCTACTAAAATAAGAAAATCTTAATAGTTTGATACAATTACTTTATAATTTAAGTCAAAAATTATTAAATAATTATTGTTATCTTTATAATCAAAATTAAGTTAACATGAACCTTATAAAATATTATATTAAATGTAGAATGTAATAATAAATAAATTCTTCCCTTGCTTTAATCAATATTATATTAATTACGATCTAGCTTTGGATCGAAAATCTTTCCATTTCTAAAAGCAATTAATCTAGCTGATGACTTATCTTTAAGTATTCTTCTATTACTTTCATTATTTTGAATAGATGAAGTTCCATGCTCATTTACTATCTCAACATGAACTAAATCTTTGAAATTTGTTTTTATTAAAAAAGCAATACTTCTAGCCATATTGATATTACCGTCTCCTATTCTTACGATCTTTTTCTTTGCCTTAATCTCTGACAATACCTCAATAATAAAATTTAATGTTAATTCAATTGTAGATAATACTACACTTTCTATTTCATCATGTAAATAGAAAATCGATATGCCTATTCTATTTCCTGGATCAATACCAATTGTTAATTGATCATAAGTATGAGATTTTATCAATTTCCTTAATATTTTTGCCTTTATTATTACAGGATTCTCATTTAATTCTGAATCCACCATTATATTTTTTTTCTTAAATATAGACGATTCTTCCTTGGATGTGATTATTATTCTTGAATAAGAGTTCACAGCTTCTGACGGTGATAATTCCTCGTAATTTAACTGAAGTAATTTGAGGGTATTAATAATTTTATAATAAGATTTACCATTAAGTGTGGCTACAGTAATTTTATGGTTTATTGTTTCCCTCATTAAGGGTAATTCAACAAATTTTCTATATCACTAATAAGTATTAAATGTTATTCATTCAATAAATTAATTATCATTTTTGTATATCTAGAACAGTGGAAATCTCGCTTATTTGATCCAACATTCGACTAATTCTTTATAATGATTTTATTTAATTACCTATATGATAGCTGAATATATGATAGCTGAATATGGAGATCTATTTTGAATTCAGTCTTACTCACTCTTCCAATCTGTTTGATATTGATGTTATCGTTATAGCAGCAAGGATTAGAAGATCCAAATTTGTTCTTATTAGAATGGGCTATTGATTTAACAATATAATTATTAATTATGTATCTAATTAGTTGGATAATATATATATAAAATAGAAATTTAATTAAATTTACTATTTATACTTAAAAATAAAAATTGATCAATATGTATTAATACAATTGAAGGATTTAACAAGATCATTTTAGAATACGATTATCACTGCAAAAAATCTAAGAGTTAACTAAATTAACTAGAAGTATTGCAATGAGACAACAAGATTCTACACAATTCGTACAACAAAGATGAAACTATTAAATTGTATCAATTTTATAAAAGGATTGTTTGGAGAACATATTATATGTAAGCTAATTAGAATACAGAACAGGGAATTGATCTTTAGATGTAAAGCGTATAGTTCTTTACAGAATGGTAAAGTTGATTGTTATGATAATAGTTTCTACTCATCCAATTATTATTTAATTATTATTAATATTAATAACTTATTAATTTATAAAACAAATATTGATATATTAATTTATATAAATACTAGTTTTTGTGTATGTTCATAACATTAATTATTATAAATAATCTATTTGAAGATATTACTCTTGTGTTATGTAAACTATTTTTTATTATTTATTAAATTCGTTATATTTATCAAAATATAAGTATGTCTTAATTCTATTTATCTTTTACATTTTTATAAATATGCTTTATCATTTATTTCAATTTTATATTTGAAACAACTATATTTTCGTTTACTTACTCTTTACTAGGTAATCAATCTTGGAATCAGATATAAAATCCCAAAAATCTCAAGTATATCAATACGAATCGATTGTAAATGATAACCTTTTATGGATAGATATAAGAAATCCAACCCGCGAAAAGATGACTAACCTTGGGAGACAATATTCTTTTCATGAATTAAATATTGAGGACTGTCTCTCAAAAACTCAAATACCAAAGATTGATAAATACGATAATCATATTTTTGTAATTTTACATTTTCCAACTGGAAGTACTGATGATAAAATATCAAGAGTTACTCAATTATCAATTTTTATTGGAACAAATTATTTAATTACTGTACACCAAGGTGATCTCAAACCTTTAGTGGAAATGTTTGATTTGTGTAAAAAAGATAAAAATCAAGAATATCGTCAAGTAATGATGGGAAAATCCTCAGGGTATCTATTGCATACTATCATAGATGCATTGGTAGATGATCTTTTTCATATTTTAATGAAAGTAATAGGAAATCTAGATGACATTGAAGATGCAGTATATGACGCGAAAACAGGTATAGCCAGAGAAATTTCTCATATTAGAAGAGAAATTACTACTATCAGACGTGTATCAATACCATTAAAGAGAATAATTGTAAGCCTTACAAGAGATATTCAGAAAATTTCAGAAGAAGACCTTACTCCTTATTTTGATGATATTAAAGATCATATTGATAAAGTCTTAGATACGTTGGAAGAAGCAAAAGAAACTATAGAAATTTATAAAGATACTGATTATATGTTAAGTACAGAAAAAACTAATAAAATTATAGCTATGTTGACAGTAGTATTCACATTATCCATTCCAATAACTATAATTAGTACAATATACGGTATGAACATTTCTCTTCCAGGATCTGATCTACATCAATTCCAATTCCTTGGGGAATATACTACTTTAATATTGATAATGTTAATATCAATTGTAATCACAGGTATAATGTTTATATCTTTTCGTAGGTTAGGATGGCTGGCTAGGAGAATTTAGTTGTTTATCACCTTTCCGTAAATATGCTGCCTCTTGAATTATTAAGAACAAAAATAACTAATAAAGGTCAAAGAATTACTCCTTTATTTTGTTTAGCCTCTGTTGATAATCTTTCAATAGCCCAAAAACTAATAACAGAATTCGAATTCTCAAATAACAAAAAAGAGACAAAAGGAGATTTACAAAAAAGATTATTTTTGCATGAAAATAGTTACAGTGATTTTAAGCTAATTAGAGGTCTTATTGCACTATTAGAAAGACGATGTGTTTTCAAAATTAATCAATTCTTTTCGTCAGGTTATAAGAACCATCTTTTTTCTACCCAATTACCATCTTCATTTTCATTACGTAAAATGTTATTTGAGGTATCTTCAAGAGATGGATTATCTGTAGATCATGCTAAACGAGATAAAATTTTTCAACATGTTGCTTCAAAATTAGGTATAGATACTAATTATTTGGAAAAATTGATGTGGTTAGATCAAGAAGATTATCTCATTCTAGAAAGCTTCAGTTCAATTAAACCAAAACATTTACTTGGAATATATAATTTATCAATTTTACAAACACTACTATTTAATTCTGTTAACTTTGAATTCACCGTAAAAGGAGGAACAAATTGGAAACAAGTATTACGAACAATCAAAAGATTTGGACTAATGTATAATCTTCAGAAAACTCAAAAGAATTCAGACAGCAAATTTCGTAAAGAAATACAATCTGATCAAACTGAACAAAACGTTATAGATGGTGATGATTTTAACTCATATTTCAATGACAGTATCATATGCTCAATAGACGGACCTTTGAGTATATTTAAATTAACTAATAAATACGGTATTTTAATAGCAAAAGTAATCCCTAAAATTATTTCAGCTCCCACATGGAATATTAAAGCATCAATAATTAAAAATAGTCTTTCAGGTAGAAAACTTTACGATTTTGACCTTTCATCAGATAGTGATGTATATTTATTTAATTCCATAAATGACCGATTTTATAATGATTACCCATCTCAAGACTCTAATAGTGATAATCTTGATTTTGATAGTTTTGTTGAGGCAAAATTTGCTACACAATTTGAAAAATTTCGTACTGGCTGGAAACTGGTAAGAGAACCTGATCCTCTAATATTGCCAGATGGAAGAGCCTTCATAGCTGATTTCCTTTTTGAAAGATATGGCAAAAAAATATATTTTGAAATAGTAGGGTTCTGGACCGCTCAATATTTAAAGAGAAAATTTAAAAAAATTTACGAAATCTCAAAATTAAGTGATAATAAAAACGATCTTTTAGTCGCAATAAACGAAAATAGTTTTGTTTCAGAATCTGGAGAAATAAAAAACCTTTTATCGGACTCTATTTTAGATTATGATAAAATCATAGTATATAAAAAAGATTCAATTCCCATGAAAAAGATATTTTTCTATCTGAAATCTATAGATAGTCAAATAATGAATCAGAATCTTGAAACTTACAGATCTGCAATGACTGAATATATTGTGGAACTCTTAAATAAGAACCAAGATATAATTGATTTGGAAGAAATATCTAAAACTTATGGTGTTTCCATTAATTCTATATCTAATATTATTTCAAACCTACGTACAAATAATCATATTCAAAAGTATATTATCCAAAATTCTTTATTAATTTCCGAAAGAAAATTAAATGAAATAAAATATAGAATTGGTGATATTGACAATTTAATAAAAATACAAGAGATTTTTGAAAATAATAATATCCCTATCCAATACACTATCGACATTCTTAAATATTTAGGATATGAAATTGTCTGGAAGGGAATGGATTCATCAAATATTATAATAAAACGAAAAACATGAGGAGATTATACTTTATGCATGTTAAAATCGTTAATAAAAATATAAATTCATTGAAATATTTAAATTTATGATAATTTAGTTAGTAATAGTGTATGAACAATCTAAAAAATATTAAAATTAATAATAAAACATGGTTACAAAATATTTCTGGAAACTGGCGTGATATAGAATGTCCTTGTGGAAGTTGTTATCATTTTAATGGAAGTCTTGATGAATTATTTAATTGGGAAAATATACATTTAAGACATATGGCATCAGATTATGATAATCATGCAATGATATCTTTTTATCCTGACGATATGGTTATTTTTTATCATTCTAAAACTGGATATGTTATGGAAAGAAGAAAACATAAAACATATGAACTAAATGAAATTAAAAATGCATGGATTCACGGAAAAATAACAATCACAGGTGCATAACTTCTTTAATATAGTTTTGATAAAAATAATTTTAATATATTATTAGTTTAAATAAAAGACTATTCATGGATTCCTAAAGATTCACCTTATTGGAAGGATTATGTATGATACACTATTTTGAGTTACTTTACAATTAATCAAGGATCTTTATTATATTTATTATACTATCAAAAAAAACAAAGATTATTTCGTAGTACATATTAAAAGTTATAATGAACTCAAAAAAAGAGGATTCACACCTAGGATTCAAAGCCTCAGGTGGGATTCGAACCCACGACCTAAGGTTTACGAAACCTTCGCTCTAACCGTGCTGAGCTACAGAGGCAGCATTAAAATCAATATTATAAAGAAATTTATTTTTACTGATATATAATTTAGATTCTAGTAACACAATTAAATCAAAACTTCTATTCTTATTGTATGAAGATATCAATTTCTGGAGCGAGAGGTATTTATGGAAAAGATCTCAATCTTCATGAAATTTATAGATTGTCTTGTCTTTTTGGATCATATCTTAAGAAATCTAAAAATAAAAAGATAAAATGTCTACTAGCGTCTGATACTCGAGCTTCAGGTGACATCATAAAAAAAATTGTGAAATCTAGTTTAATTGAACTGAATATTGATGTTTATGATTTGAGTATAGCACCAACTCCAATAGTATTTAGAGAGTCCAAAAAATTTGATGGATCTATAATTATAACAGCATCTCATAATCCTTTCGATTGGAATGGACTTAAATTCATAATTGATGGCCGTGGAATATTTGAAAAAGAATTAGATGAAGTATTATCATCAACTCAAACAACATTTCCAATTACATCGTATGGAATTTCTAGGAATTTCTTATCTAATTATGAAAATGATATACTAGAATTAATTCAAAAGTCAAAAAAATTGAATTCATACAATAACAAACGAATTGGTATAGATGCTGGAGGTGGTGCTGCATGTGGATATGCTAATAATATATTAAAGAATATTGGACATATTGTTTATGATGTTAGTGGTAATAAAGGTATATTCTCTAGAGGCCCCGATCCTACAGTAGATGATTTATTACAATTGAAATCTATTGTAAAATCAAATGATCTTGATTATGGATTTTCATTTGATCTAGATGGAGATCGTTTAGTTGTTGTTAATAGTAACGGTGAAAAGTTAAATTCAGATATTACGCTTTTACTGTGTATAGCAAATATGTTATATAATTTCCAGGCAAAAGAATTTGTAACAAGTATAGATACAAGTATGTCTATTCAAAATTTTGTTAAAAATCATGGATGTTATTTAACTTATTCTAAGGTAGGTGAGGCAAATGTTGTTCAAAAAATGATAGAAAAGAATGCTAATGCAGGAGGAGAGGGAAGTAGTGCAGGATTTATTATGCCTAACTTTAATATGTGTAGAGATGCTATATTAGCTAGCGTTCTTATCAGTACAATTAATAAAAAAATATTAAAAGAATGTTTTGAAATTTCATCTAAGTATTCTCAAATTAGAACTAAAATTCAAATTGATTCTAAATTACAAAAAGCTATCTTAGAAAAATTACACGATGAATTTAAAAAAGATTCAACAGAAATAAATACGCTAGATGGGGTTAAAATAATTATAGATGAGAATTCTTGGATATTATTTAGGATATCGAACACTGAACATGTTTTAAGAATATCAATAGAATCTACTATTAATGAAATTAATAATCTCTATAGAAATGTTAATGAAAGAATAATTAAAATACATGACCAAATTAAATGAGAAAGAAATCATAGATCTATTTTATTCTAATCTTTTAGAAAAAAATAAAATCCAATATCAAATAAGAGATGATGTATCAATATTATCTTTTAAGGATTTAAGAAAAAATAATGTAAAATCTACCAATTTCCCTAATATAATTATAAAGTGTGATATGTTAGTAGAAAGTACTGATGTAGTTAAACAAATGAAAATATGGCAAATAGCACGAAAAAGTATTGTTTCTGCTGTTAGTGATATGTCTGCAAAAGGAATTAAACCACCATATTTTTCGTTACTATCATTAGGAATTCCTAACTCTTGGACAAAAAATAAAATAAAAAATTTAATTTTGGGATTTGAAAAAGCATCTAAAGAATTCGGTATAGTTTTTCTTGGAGGCGATACTAATGAATCTAAGGAGCTAGTCATTGATTGTACTTTAGTTGGTTTTTTGGATTCTATATCTAATCATATTCCTTTGAGAAATAATGCTAAAGCTGGAGATATTGTAATAACATCAGGCGAATTTGGTTATACCTCAGCTGGATTAAAAATATTGCTTGTCAATTCAAAAGCAATACCATCTTTTAAAAAACGAGCTATATCAAGTATTCTACTTCCAAAACCTAATCAAAAATTTGGAACAATATTGGGAAAATATTTTTCATCATCAATTGATTCTAGTGATGGATTAGGGACATCTCTTTACGAATTGGCTAAGCAAAGTGGGATTAATTTTTATATTAATGATATTCCGATTCCTGGAGGTTTAATCGAATTTGCCAAAACTAATTCTCTAGATATTTATGATCTAATATTTAATGGTGGTGAAGAATATGAAATAATAGCTACGATTAATCCCTCGAATTTGCCAAAAGTAAATTTTCTTGCAAAAAAATTTCATTTACCGCTATTTGTAATAGGAAAAGCAATGACTGGAAATGGTAATGTTTTTGTTAAATATGATAATGAACTTGAAGGGTTTCATGGGAGAAAAATTGAAAAAAATAAAGATTATTTTCTATTAGAAAATAAAGGATTTTTACATTTTTCTTGATATATTAACAAAGTTTTAATAACCAAATTAAGTGAATTATAGGATTATGTCTGAAACTGAGGATATTACTCAATATAAATGGGGAGTAGCTCATATTTTTAGCAGTTATAATAATACTTTAGTTCATATTACTGATATTAGTGGTGCTGAAACAGTATCGTTCAGTTCTGGAGGTCGACATGTAACTGCTGATAGATACGAATCGTCGCCTTATGCAGCAATGAAATCTGCTGTATCTGCAGCAGATACTGCAAAATCCAAAGGAATAAACGCACTTCATATTAGGGTACGCGCGGTTGGAGGAGTAGGGCCTAGAATACCCGGTCCAGGAGCTCAAGCTGCGATAAGAGCCTTAGCTAGAGCAGGTTTTAGGATCGGGAGAATCGATGATGTTACTCCAGTTCCTCATGATACAACCAGGAAACCTGGTGGTAGAAGAGGAAGAAGAGTATAGCATTACTATACTTTTTAATTTTTCTCAAGTAGAATACAAAGCCTTAATTATAAAAATTTTATCTAGATATATCGGTTATAATAGCGAAATTAGCCAAATTACTGTTATCATTTTTTAATGATACACAAAATAAATTAATTAATAATAATTATTTGATAAAATACCTTTATTTATTGACATTATCTTTTATTTTATTCATCATCAATCTCTTTATTCTGCTTAAGTTTCTCTGCAAATGACATATATTTTCCATGTTCTTCAATTTTGATCGTTGTATTTATTTTAACGTTTATTCCTATTGTGCGAAATAACGATAGTAAATCTCCTCCAGAAATTTTTCGGTTGATTTCTCCACTATTAATAAGTTCTACTATTCTACCTACTATTGCTCTAGTTTCTGATGGAAATTGAGATTCTGCTAAATTTAATACTTCATCTCCTCTGTCATACAAATATGATAATAAGATCTCTCTTTCAGAAGGCTCGCGTTTTTTAATATCTTTTCCTATGTTATCTTTCTTCTGTTTCATCATACGTTGCATTATTTCTTGCATTTTCTTAGCTTTAAGAATTTCAATATCTGGATCTTCTTCCATTTAACCTTTAATCACTCCTATCGGAACTAACTTTGCTACTTTAGTCGCAATCCCCAATTTATCTGATACATTCACTACTGAGTCTACATCTTTATAAGCCAAAGGTGTTTCTTCTACTATCCCATTTTTTGTTAATGCTTTTATATAAATTCCTTTTGAATCAAGTTCAGCTTTCACTTTTTCAACAGTATAACTTCTTTTTGCTGCACCTCTTGACATAGTTCTTCCAGCTCCATGTGCAGTTGATCCAAAACTTAAATCAAGTGATTTTTTATTTCCCACTAATATCCAACTTGCAGTTCCCATCGATCCTGGTATAATTACAGGTTGACCTATTTGTCGATATTTCTCTGGGACCTGTTCCATACCTGCTGGAAAAGCTCTGGTAGCACCTTTCCTATGAATTACTAAATCTCTCATTCCTTCTCCATCAACCTTATGACGTTCTACTTTGGCTATATTATGTGCTACATCGTAAACCAATTTCATATCTAATCCTGTTTCTGAACTCGAAAATATTTTCTCGAATGTTTTTCTAGTAAAATGGGTAATTATTTGCCTATTTGACCATGCAAAATTCAAAGCCGAATACATTGCTTTTCTATAATTTTCTCCTTCAATTGAATTATTTGGAACACAGGCTAGTTCTCTATCAATTAATTCAATATTATATTTTTTCAAAGATTTTTCGGAATAACGTAAATAATCACTACAAACTTGATGACCAAATCCTCGTGACCCACAATGTATTAGTACTGTTATTTGACCTTTTTCCAGCCCCATCACCTTTGCTGCATTTTCATCAAAAATTTCTTGGATTTGTTGAATTTCCAGAAAGTGGTTCCCTGAGCCTAAGCTCCCTAACTGAGGAGCTCCTCTTTTTCTGGCAGTATCAGACACACTTTCCGGATTAGCCCCTGTCATTCTACCTTTCTCTTCGCATACTTCAGAATCTTGTTTATATCCATAACCATGTTCAATTGCCCAGTCAACTCCTTCGATCAATAATTCATCTAATTCTGATCTAGTGAGTTTAATAGCTCCTTCACTACCTACCCCTGATGGTATTGAATTAAATAATTCATTTATTAAATTTTTTAAATGAGGTTTAACTTGATTTACGTTCAGATTTGATCTAAGTAGTCTTACTCCACAGTTAATATCGTATCCTACACCTCCAGGACTAATAACTCCTTCTTCCATGTCAGTAGCTGCTACCCCTCCAACCGGAAAACCATATCCTTCATGACCATCTGGTAATACCACTACATGTTTTCTCACACCAGGGAGTGTTGAGACATTTACAGCTTGATCTAATGTTCTATCTTCACTCATTTTTAAAATCAAATTATCATCTGCATAAATCGTAACAGGTACGTTCATTTTTTTAGAATCATCAACATTAATTTTAAACACAAATTCGCTTAATTTCTCAATAACATGATTTCCACGCTTGGTTATTATTTTATTCATTGTATTTGATTATTTTTATTATATTATATTATTATAAGCCTTACTTGACTATTAAAGAAATTTTATCCAAATCCTGTAATCTACAATTGAGAATAATCAAAGATAATGATAATCTACTTTTTCCCATAATAATATGCTCCAGCTTCTATTTTTCATAGATTTTATATATTAATTAATATGTTAACGATAAATATAACGTACCTTTATTTTTGATAATCTAGGCAAAGTGAAACATATCTTCTATTAATGTTGTAAAATTAGATTTTTTCTTCTAATCTTTTCACCTTTGAATATTCTAAATAAATCATTTTGGATAGAAATTATCAACTTTTGATCTCTAGTTTACTATTATTTTGGACAAAAAATAATTAAAATCATCTTCCTCTTCTTCTTCTTCTTTAATCTGAAAACTAAAAATTGTCAAATAACACAATAATTACAAGTATAATATGATAATGAAATTAATACCTGTGTATTTATATTATCTCCATTAATAATAAATAAATGAAATTCTAGAATGTTTACTGGTATAATAGAATCT
>DASQLB010000304.1:0-36585 GCA_035630235.1 Nitrososphaeraceae archaeon
GTAATGACGAGAATTAACAACCTATTTTTTTAATTTTTAATTTTTAATTTTTAATTTTTAATTTTTAATTTTTAATTTTTAATTTTTCTTGGTTAAAATTATAATCTTTAATGAATACCAAATAAATCAAATTGTATTTACTAAGCATATTTTCCGTCTGCCTCTTTTCGTGATTTTATTATTTGCTATTTTCAAATACTATTGTTTATTTATTAAAATTTATAAACTCTATATAGATAAAAAATAAATTTTATATTAAAATCTTAAAATATAATGATCTTTTTCGATTCCAGTTGTATCAACTCTACGTTAAGTCTATTCCTTATAATAAAGTAGTCCTCCAGCCTTTACTATCTTTGAGATTATTTCGGGAAATGGTTTGATATCAAATTTCTCACGAGATGTTGTATTCGTTATTGTATTAGTATCAAGATCGATCTCTATCTCATCTTTATCTGATATTTTATCAATGTAAGCAGGATCGATTTCTATAGGTAATAGATATCCCCCGTCCACTGCATTTCTGTAAAAAATCCTGGCAAATGAAGGAGATAGTATCGCTCGTATTCCTACTTCGTGTAACGCGATCGGAGCATGTTCTCTACTAGATCCACAACCAAAATTTTTACCAGTCAATAAAAAATCTCCTTCACATATTTTTTCTGAAAAATTAGGATCTAGGCCTTCCATAGCATGTTTTCCTAATTCCTTATGATCATGTATTTTTAAATACGGTCCGGGGATTATAACATCTGTATCTATATTGTCTTTATTGTATTTGTGAATTCTTCCTCTAAGTATATCCATTACATTTCATTCCTTGGATCAGTAATTTTTCCATTTATAGCTGCTGCAGCAACTACTAAGGGTGATGCTAAATATGTTTGTGATTCAACATGCCCCATTCTACCTGGAAAATTCCTATTAGTAGTACTAATACAGATTTCATCTTTTGCAAGAACACCCATATGTGCCCCACAACAAGCTCCGCACGTCGGAGGTCCAACTACTGCACCTGCTTCCAAAAATATACTTACTAATCCTTCATTAATTGCTTTTAAATAAATTGATTGAGCAGCAGGTAACACTTCTGTTCTAATTTTAACGTGTTTTCCTTTAAGGATCTTGGCTGCCATTCTTAAATCTTCTAATTTTGCCCCAGTGCATGATCCAATATAGGCTTTGTCAATTATTTCCCCTTCTATGTCTCCTACCGCACATATATTTTCAGGAGAATATGGTTTAGCGATAACAGGATCTAAAGTTTCTATATCATACGTAAATGTATTAGTAAAGGAGGCATCAAAATCTCCTTTTACGGGGATAAATTCCTTATCGGTTCGCGTCTTCAGATAATCAAATGTAGTGTCATCAGGTTCTATAATGCCGTTTTTAGCTCCTGCCTCCGTACTCATATTAGTGAGTGTCAATCTTTCTTCCATAGACAGTTTATCCACGGTCTCTCCAGTAAACTGCATCGCTTTATAATTTGCGCCATCGGTGCCGATATCACCTATTATCTTCAAAATTATATCTTTAGCCATTATGTATTCAGGTTTATCTCCATTTATTGTGAAACGAATAGTTTCAGGTACTTTAAACCATATTTTCCCTTTCATCAATACATATGCGATATCAGTATGACCCAATCCAACAGCTAGTGCTCCCATTGCACCAGTAGTATTGGTGTGAGAGTCGCCACCAACATAAATCTCGCCGGGTAATACTAATCCTTCTTCATGAGATAGAGTATGACAAATTCCATACTGACCTAAACCATACTTGAAATGTTTTCGTATGTTGTATTTCTTGCTCCAGTTAGTCAGTAATGTAATATTATTAGCAGATATTCGGTCAGAAGAGGGAACAAAATGATCTTCGCTTATCCATACTCGATCAGGGTCCCAAATTTGATCAAGATTTATACCCTTTTTTTCCCATTCTGAAAATACTTTAATCACACCAGGGCCAGAAACATCGTGGACCATAACTTTGTCTATATTTGCAATAACCACGTCATCAGGAGTAACACTTTTTTTGTTGGATGCTCTAGCTAATATTTTTTCAGTAATAGTCATTCCCATTTCATTATACTGAAGAAAATTATCACTTCGCGAATAAAAACGTTCTAAAAAATTAATATTGTGCTCTACGATATTCAAGTAATATTGATATTTTTACAACCTATTAAACTAAAAACTAAAAAAAAAATATTTGATCTATTTGATACTATTATATCGTCAAAGTGTGAGTTTAAAGATGGCGACATCCTAATATTATCAAGTAAATTTGTTTCTATGAGTGAGGGCTCTGTGTTAGATTTGCGAAATATCAGACCTAGTTATAAAGCCAAAAAGATTTCAAAAAAGTACCAAATGGATCCACATCTTGTTGAAGTAGTAATTAGAGAATCTGATGTTATTTTTGGAGGATTACCTGGATTCTTATTAACAATGAGAAATGGCATTCTTGCACCGAATGCAGGCATCGATAAATCAAATGTTCCTTCTAATAGTGTTATATGTCTTCCTTTAGATCCATTCATCTCTGCAGAGAATTTGCGAATGGAGTTCTTAGTCAGATTGGGAATTAAGGTCGGTATAGTTATTTCTGATAGTAGATTAATGCCAACAAGGATTGGTACTACTGGTGTAGCAATAGGTTGTTCTGGAATAGAACCAGTAGAAGATCAAAGGGGAAAGACAGATCTTTTTGGCCACGTTATGAAATATACGCTAAAAGCAACGGCAGACTCTTTAGCTACAATGGGTACATTTGTAATGGGAGAAAGCAACGAGTCAGTTCCTTTAGTATTGATAAGGGGTACAAATATTTCTTTTACTGATAGAAAATTAAGTTGGCAAGACTTTGCTATCAATTATCAAACAGATATTTATTTTCGAGGTATGCAAAACTCTGATCCTTTTATATAATTTTATTTTCATAGCATTTTAATATAACCATGATCTCCAAATTTTTAATAACTACATGGCTGAATTCCTTACAAGATATCCAAAAAAAATGAACTTTTTAAAAGGATTACAGGAATCTATAAAATCCGAAGATATCCAGTTTGATCATTTGAGCCTATTGGTAAAAATAAAAAAAGACGAAATCATCAGGACTCTAATCTTGGAGGGATTTTCTAAAGTAAAATTTGAAAATAAAAAACCAGGACAAATAGGTAATGGATTTACAAAAAAGCTAAAAAGACCGTGGGAAATACATGTTAGACTACTAGATATGCATCAAGGTTTAATCGCAATTCAAGGAGAAGTGGAAATATCTAGAAGATATATTCAGCATATTCGATCGGTCCGCGCTCCAGTAATTTATGAGATAGAATCTATTCTGAAGAAACACAGGATCGAATATAAAATCTGGAATGATAAAGTACGTGATTATATAACTAACATTATTGAAAATCACCAAATAATTCTTAATTCACCAAAGTTGCCAGCAATGCCTTGGTTACTAATGATAATCTTTGGTTCACTGATTGGTTCATTACATGGACTAAAACTCTTTGGAATTTTTTAAAGAAAGAAATTCTTTTATGATCTCTAATTGATATTATTTATAATCGAACAATGGGAATTCCAGAGAAAATCAAAGAAATTGAAGATGAAATACACAAAACACAAATAAATAAAGCTACGGAATTCCACATTGGAATTTTAAAAGCAAAGATTGCCAAACTGAAACGGGAACTAGACGAAAATAGACATGGAAAGACTGTCTCAACAGGAAAAGGTAGCTCTGGATATGACGTTAGAAAAGAAGGAGATGCTACTGTAGTTCTTATTGGTTTTCCAAGTGTTGGAAAATCTACTCTTTTAAATTGTTTAACTAATGCAAATTCCAAGATAGCATCTTATCAGTTTACTACACTAACTGCTATACCAGGAATGATGGAGTATAGAGGAGCAAAAATTCAAGTCATTGACCTACCTGGGATCATTAAAGGTGCAGCCTCTGGAAAGGGAATGGGTAAAAAAGTTCTCTCTGTAGCTCGAAATGCTGATTTGGTATTGATTGTTGTTGATGTATTCCAACCAAAACATTTTTCTATACTAGTAAAAGAATTAGCAGAAATTGGTATAAAGGTCAATAAAAAACCTCCTAATGTTCACATTCATAAAACTGAAAAAGGAGGTATTTCAGTTAGTATCGACCAAGATTCCCAAATATCAGAGTCAATGGTGAGAGAGATGTGTAGAATTTATGGAATACATAATGGTAGAATTACCATAAGAGATCCTGATTTAACTACTGATGATCTGATTGATGCTTTAGCTGGAAATAGGGTATATCCCAATTCCCTAATAATCTTAAATAAAATCGATTTGATAGATACTAGTACATTAAATGCCATGATCCCGTTTCTAGGAGAAGAAGTAGAACCAGTGGCGGCAAATTCAAATCTAAATATAGAAATGCTTAAGGAATCAATTTTTGATAGATTGGATTTTATTAGAATTTATATGAGGCCGAAAGGTGAAAAAACAGATTATGAAGAGCCTTTAATAGTAAGAAAGGGAACAAGAGTTAAAGATATTTGTGCCAAATTACATAGGAACATGTTGCGTGACTTCCGATTTGCACTGGTTTCAGGAAAAAGTGCGAAATTTGAAGGACAAAAAGTTGGATTAGATCATGTAATGCTAGATGAAGATGTTTTGACAATAATAAAAAAGATAAATGCTATCTGAATATCTTTGACAAGATCTATTCATCAATTTTTTTATCTTTTTCATCATTCTTCTTTTTAATATTTGTATAAATCAGTATTCCTATTATCCCTGCAATTATTATATAATTTACAGGTGGATTGAGGTATTTTAGGACTAGTCCAATCTTTGGAACGGTATAGGCAACTGTTCCAATGTAATCTTTTTCACGGATAGGAAAATCTGTACCTGGTATAATACCATCGTTCGCATCGCCCTTCGTTACAATTACTTTTTCACCGAATCTATCACTAATCTCTATAATTCTGTGAACAATAACTCGATCTCCGCCTTGAGGTCTATTAAATACAATAATATCGCCAACCTTTAAGGTATTAAAGGTATTTCCATCTTTTACTATCAATATATCACCGACGTTCAGAACAGGTATCATGCTTCCACTGGAAACTACATAAAATGGATTATCTACATTGAATACTACTTTGACAGCGAACCATATCAAAACTACTCCAATGACTATTATTGCGATATCTTTTATGAGGCCAAACTTCTTGTCCTTATTTTCAAGCAATTCAATTAAATTTCAAATTATTTGTTACATAAACTTTTAGATTAAATCTTATATATGGCAGCTCAGTCAAATGCCTTTATTTCATTTAATTTTCAATATTAACTCTGATTCCTCATAGCTGCCTAAATAAATGGTTTGATCCTGCTTAATTAATATGATAGTCTATTGCTTTTTTTGCAACTAAATCAACAGAGGTATTTCTTTTCCTTGGTATATACTCGTAGGAAATTTTTTTAAATTTTTTTTCTAAATTATTAATTTCTCTAGAAAGAATTTTCAATTCTTTCTTTCTAATTCTTTCTTTAGATTTTCTCTGTCGAACAATTGTCATGCTATCTGTGTGAACTCTAATTTCATTATCAATTATAACTGCTAATTGTAAGGCTCTTTTGAGGGCTAAATATTCTGATAAAAGATTTGTACGAAAGCCTATAAATTCGCCATAATTTAATATTAAGGTATTATTTCGAAAAATGATAACTCCAATACCTGAAGGTCCCGGATTTCCTCTCGATGCCCCATCTATATGGACAGTAAGCAATATAAAAAATACGTTGTGAACTAATTTATTAATTTTGCATAAATTCAATGTTTCATTAAATAGGTTATAATATCAAGCATTCTATTTTACTGAAATTGCCATCAAAATATTTGATGCGAATTTTATATTAGTTCAATCTTCTAAGAATAATTTTTAAAAAGTAAAAAAATTATAAATTCTAATAATTAGGGATCAGAATCATGATGTGAATTAATGCGTGCAATTTCCATTCACATTTTACATTTACGAGGCAAGAAAAATATTGTTATGAATGTCCCTTAAAATTATTTATGATTTGATATAAATTACCATTATTAGATAATTTGCACAATCAAGAATGGAGAAAGACTCTAATATTGAGTTTCTAGGATTTAATTTACAATGCCCAAACGGCGGTTTAAGCCAACAAAACCTACAAAGAAAATAGGGAAAAAACAATTACTATTACCACCAGTTATGATAGGCGTAGCAACTTTCGCAGGAATAATAATAATGCAATTATCGCCTCCTCCCCAAGTTTTGGGCATTTGCTTAAAAGCTCATAATGTTGAAACCTTTAATGTTTACCCAATAGTGCAAATTTTTGAAGATGGTAAGCAAAAATTCCTTCCAGATGGTGTAGGAAAGGAAATAAAGGATGGAAAAGAATGCATCCATCTAATTCATACAGACGAAGTAGGCGATCGACTACATATAGAGTACATTAGACCTATTAGACTTACAATAGATGATTTTATGCAACTTTATTCAGTTGATAATAAAACAATATCAGTTATTAATAACGAAACAGGATCTATAAATAAAGAAATAATTACATTAGATAATTACGATATTCAGTATTCGTATTTCTCTGAAAATAATGAATACACAAAGATATCTAATTCTACATTAATGCCACCTTTCACTAAGGATATGGTAGTAAAAATTGAATTAAAATCTAAAATGGCAAAGTAGGAATGGAGTTACGATCCACATAATATATAAATAGAAAAAATCAAGTGAAACCGTGATTAGTTTTGGGAAATAAAAAGGCTGTTGTGATAAAGGGAGATGGTACCGGCCCAGAGTTGGTAAAATGTATGATCGATGTTTTGAAATCCTGTAACAGTACTATTGAGCTTGTTCCTGTAGAAGCTGGATCTGAATTTTGGCAAAAACATAAGACAAATTCGTATATCACTGATGAAGTTTGGAAATTATTATCTGAAAGCGATGCTTGCTTTAAAGGGCCAACCACTACCATTCCAGATCCAAATGCCCCTAGAAGTGTAGCTGTTAGCATTAGACAAAAATTTGAACTTTATGCAAATATCCGACCTATAAAAACGTACAAAACTTTACAGTTAGACCTGGATTTCGTCTGTGTCAGAGAAGCAACTGAAGGTTTGTATGCTGGAATAGAATTTAAAACCAGTGACGATTCAGCTGTCGCAATTAGAAAAATAACTAGAAAAGGTTGTGAACGTGTAGTATCAAAAGCCTTTGAATTGTGCAAGGAATTAAATTTCAAAAAAATATTTGTTATTACTAAAAGAAATATTTTAAAAGAAACCGATGGAATATTTGTTTCAGCAGTAGAGAACATCAAAAAGAATTTTAATAATATAGAAACAGAGGAATATTACATAGATAATGTTACCCAACAATTAGTCAAAAATCCTCAAAGATTCAATAAAAGTATCTTGTTAAGTACTAACTTATTCATGGATATAATTTCTGAATGTGCTTCAGGACATGTCGGATCAATAGGGAATGTTTATTCAGGCAATTATGGTGATAAATATGCTATGTTTGAACCCGCTCATGGTAGTGCACCAAAATATGCAGGTCAGAATAAAGTAAATCCTGTAGCTACAATATGCTCAGGTGCTTGGATGGAGGAATATCTAGGTGAGAAAGATATAGCCAAAGCTATTTTTAAAGCCACTGAAGACGTTATAAATGAGAATAAATATGTTACTTATGATTTAGGTGGTAATGCTTCACTCTCTCAAATGGCAGAACAGATTTCTCAAAGAGCTTCGAGATTATTAAAAAAGTGAGTATACTCTATTAAATGCCTGTCTATGATTTACGTTGCTTAATTCATATACATAAAGAGTTTCATAGAATATTTTTTTCTTATTAATAATTTTCATTTCAATTTTATTTTCATAAATAAACTTATCAAGCTTGGATATATCTGATAGAGATGATACAATTAAAATAATGTGTCCAGATTTTTCCAAATTTGATAATGCAGAACGGATAAAATGAATAGTTTTCTCTATTCCAGTTATTCCTCCATGAATGGTTTTATCACTAAATGCATCATATGGTAAATAGGGTGGGTTACTTACAATTAAATCAAACTTACCAGATATAGCTGTGGTCGCATCACAACATATTAAAGATATTTTCGGATTATTATGTTTTTTACAATATAACAGACAATCAATGTCAATATCAGTACTTACCACATTTTTAAAATTTTTTAAGAGAGATTCAGAAACTATCCCTGATCCTGTTCCAATCTCGAGTGCAGATTTTCCATAATATTCTTGAATTGAATCTATTAATAAGAAACTATCAACGTTAGGATTGTACATTTAATTATTTCAATGATCGTTCAGATGAGTTCGGAAAGAGCAATGATTTTCTCCGGTTCCAGGTCCTTGACTCTACTATCTATTTCGTTAAAATGAATATTAAGTTTATTATTAAGTTTATTTATATTTTTATTTTTAAAAGAAAAAATGAAATGGATTTTAGAAACAGTATCTTTAGAAAGAAATTTATTTTTTGACGTTAATCTTATCACTTGAGAATCGACCTTTGGTTCAGGGTAAAATGATTTTCTATCTACTTTGAATAATGGTTGAATATTAAAACAATATTGTGTAATGGCCGATAGCGCTCTGTAATTTTTATCTCCATTTTTAGATTGAATTTTTTGACAAAATTCGTCTTGTACCATTATAATGGCACGTGTGAATTTTTTTGATGCTAACCATAACAATATTTCTTTGCTTTTAGAATATGGAATATTAGAAACAAAAACATCAAATTTCAAAGGGTTAGTATATTGTAAAATATCTTTATTTATAATCTCTAAATTATTAAATTTTGATTGTAAAAGCTTGATTCTATTATATAATTTATAATCAACTTCAAATGATTTTACGAATTTGGCATTTTGACATAAATATGGAATAAGTATGCCTTTTCCAGTACCCATTTCACAAACGTCTTCAAAAGATTTTATCTCGGAACTCTCTATTATTTTTCTAGCTACTCTTAGATCAGTAAGAAAAGTTTGCCCATAATATTTTCTCCAATTCATTTTCTCACAAAGAGATTCATTCTTGCCTCTCCAGAAATTTCTTCTACTATTCTTTTTGTAATTAATTTCTGTATATCTTTTACACCCACGCGTTCTTGGATCTCAGCAAAACTATCAAATTTTTTCTTTTCTCGTTCAGTTAGAATACTTTTCATATATATTTTACCAATTCCTGGAATTAATTCCAATCCATGAACACGGGGAGTAATAGGTTGAGCATTATTAAAATAGTCAACAAATCTTCTTTCTTTAATATTAACTATTTTCTCTAGTGCAAGTGGGATTTCATTTTTTGCAGAAACTGAAAGGTCATTATAATTTAACCTACCTAAAACACTGATTATTTTGTTTCTTCCTTCTCTTCCAATATAGGCACGTTCCCCAATCTCAAAATTTTGAGTTGGATCCCCTAGTAATTCTAGTAATGTTAAGCGTTCTTCACCAATAGCTTGTATTATTATACCTTCTCGTTTTTTTACGGTTGAAGATTTTCCTCTTATTGTAAATTCTATCACATGTGCATATTCTTCATATTTCCGAGGAATATGAAAGCTACCGAATGCATTTCCTTTAGTATCTTGATAATGATCCGGTAGTGACATTAATATTCTTCTCTTAGAATGCTCTAATTATCTTTTTTCTCTTTATCTAAAATACCTAAAATTTTGTTTAATGTATCTGTTAAGATCAACTTTTTCCATCCAAATGTAAAAGCCCGTAATTCTTCAATAGAAGTGGGCATAGCATTTGCTATTTCTACTGCTTCATCTTCCTTTAAATCGCAAGATGCTACTAATTCATCTATTATTGTCCTTGAAACCTGTGAAGGTAATTTAGCAAATTTAGACACATAGTCATATGTCCATCTCTGAATTTGATCCATTTCTTCTGTTTTTACCTTGTCTAAAATATCTTTTACCTCCGAAAGAGATATAACTTCTTTTTTTAAAGTTTCCATACAAGTCCTTCCTAGTTACTTACAGGTTTTAAGTGATTTCTTTTAGTCTGTAAAATTTTTTCTTTATTGCCAATAGGAACAGATACTTTAATAATTCTTTTTCCAATTTCCTGAATTATTCCTATTTTTCCTTGATACCTTCTATGGGGCATTGTATTATGTTCACTAGGATCAATATTAATAATTACTTTATCTCCAATTTTGTAATTTATCAATAAATATGAAATACCCCTAAGGATGTTACTTTTAGTTAATATAGATCGCGATTTTCTCTTACTTCCATGTGATCTTGGCATATTATAATTGAATTATCTCCTTAATTTAATATTAACTGAACTATACAGGATCAGTTACCCCTTCTTCTCCCAATGAAAATAACGCTTCAATTTCAGGATGATATGGACTATCTACAATTCGAGCAATTCTATTTTTGCCAGCTTTTTTCAAATATATTCTATAGGTACTCGAATGCGCAATAATATTTCCCCCTGTTGGCCTAAAAGGATCACCAAATAACGTGTCCGGAACTGATTGAATCTGATTAGTTAGTATAACTGCTATTTTATAAGTTTCAGAAATCCTAATCAGGACATGCATTAATCTATTTATTTTTTGCTGTCTTTCTGATAACATTGCCCTGCCAAGATATTCTGCACGGTAATGCGAAATTGCCGAATCTAATACTAATAACTTTATATTGTTATTTTCAATAATTTTCCCTATTTCATGAATGATTAATTCTTGATGTGCACTGTTAAACGCTTTTGCAACTACTATATTCTCTAAAACGCTTACATGGTCTATATTCCTCGCTTTCGAAATCGATACTATTCTTTCTGGCCGAAAAGTATTCTCTGTGTCCACATAAATTACTCCTCCTTCTAGTCCGCCGTCTGTTATTTTTTGTTGCACCATTACTGCGGAAGTATGGCAGATTTGAGTTTTTCCTGATCCAAACTCTCCATATATCTCCGTTATTGCATTAACTTCAAATCCACCTCCTAGCAGTTCGTCAAAACATTTAGAACCAGTAGAAATTCTCTCTATATTTTTCCTTTTATTATAAAGCTCTGTTGCTGGAATAAAGGTTCTTTCAATAATATCCACTTCTTCTAGTTTTACTCTAGCTTTATTACATAAATCAATTGATTTTTCCATAGTCATTCCGGTAACCTCGGCGACATCAAGTGGGCCTCGAATTATCAAATCCTTTAATGAGTTTATTCCAGCATCAATAAGATGAATTTTTGTTGCAGGCCCAATATCATCTAGAGTATCAAGTTCTAATTTTTTATGATTATTTTCTTTATTTATCAATTGAGATCATTTTGAATAATATATTGATTCTTGAACTAAATATTTTTTTGTATATTTTTAATTAGTTCTTTAAAGTTTACTTTAGTTGAAATAACTTAAATAAAGTAATCAATATTGTTTCATCAGCAGTGAAAGTATAATTGATAGTTGATCTAAATCTCGCTGAAAAACATGTAATTGTCATAGGAGGAGGAATAGAAGGAGTTAGAAAAGTAAAAGGATTATTAGGTCAAAATTGTAAAATCACTGTAATTAGTGAAAGAATGAATTCTTATCTTGATGAATTATCACAACAAAAGAAAATTGAGATAGTTAAAATGAAAATTAAGAATGCTGATATATTAAATAATTACCAAGATATTTTTTTAGTACTTGCTGCGACAGATAATAAAGAGCTTAATAGAAAAATCATAGAAAAAGGACGATCAATGATGTCATTCGTCTATGCTGCGGATGATCCACAAGTAAGTGATTTTTCTTATGCCTCTATAATAAATATTGAAGGAGTAATGCAGGTAGCAATTTCTACCTCGGGAAAAAGTCCGATAATGGCTAGAAAATTGAGAATAAAAGCAGAACGTATTTTAAGAAGAATAATAAAGCAATCAGATATAGAAAATACCAAGCTACAGGAGTATGCTAGAATGGCTGCGAGACCAAAAATTAAAACAGTTATAGAACGTAAAAGATTTCTTTATTCATTAATCAATGATAAAAATATTCAAAATTTAATTAATGAAAACAAAATAGATGAAGCCAAGGCTGCTACAATTGAATTGTTGAACCATTGGAGCGATTTTAAAAATGACCCTCGTTAACAAATCAGTTGAATTGCTCAATTTTAGGATAACATATAAAGAAGCTCCAATACATTTACTTGAAAAATTTGCATTTAAAGATTTAAATGATGCCCATGAAATTTTTCTTGAACATTTGCAAATGAAAGAATGCCTCATTTTGCAAACTTGTAATCGGGTAGAGATATTTGCAGTTATAGAGGAAGAACTAGATCTGCATAAAATTATTGATTACTGGGCTGTTCATTCAAAGTTTTCAACAGAAGAATTCACCCAAATAGTAGAGATTGTCAGAGGAGAAGATGTAATTCGCCATCTTTTAAAACTAGTTGCAGGTTTAGATTCTCTAGTAATTGGAGAGGATCAAATTCTAGGTCAAGTAAAAAGATCATATGAATTCTCAAAGTCTAATAATTATCTTGGACCTTTTCTCTCAATCATTTTTGAAAAATCTATCAGGGTAGGAAGTAAAGTTAGGACACTAACTGGGATAAATAAAGGACGTGTTTCAGTTGGTTCTGTAGCGGTTAGTTTAGCGGAAGAATCAATTGGACGACTGAATGACAAGAAAATACTCCTTATAGGATCAGGAGAAGGTGCTAGTCTGATAGCCAAAGCATTAAAACAGCGAAATGTTTCTTTTATGAATACTAGTAGGACTTTTGAGAGAGCCAGATCGTTTGCAGAATCTCTTTCAGGTATACCAATAATGTTTGAAGATGCTTTAACCTCCTTACATTCTATGGATATTATTTTTCTAAGTACTACAGCCCCATATTATTTAGTTACACAAGATAGGATAAAGAAAACAATGGAAGCAAAAAATACATCTTTATTAATTTTTGATCTTTCAAATCCTCGCACAGTAGAAGAAGGGATCTCAAAAATTGATAATGTATTTCTATTTAATCTAGATCAAATCGGAAATATTGTTCAGAGAAATCTTCAATGGAGAAAAGAGGAAATTCAGTCTGCAGATAAGATAATTGAAGAGGAAATGAAAAATATGGATTTATTATTAAAACGAAGAAAAGCAGATCCAGTAGTTGTTTCTGTTTTTCGTAATGTAGATAAAATCAGGAAGAGAGAACTTAATAAAGCTCTGTCTATACTTGGATCTAATATAGGACCTCAAGAAGGCAAGATTATTGAACAATTTTCGCACGCACTTTTAGAAGGAATAATATCTACTCCTATGAATAATCTTCGTCGACAGATTCAAAATGATAAAAACGATGAGGAGGAACTTATGAGTCTAGCTGCTAAACTATTCAATTATGAAAATGAAGCAAATTTCCAATAATTCTTTAGCTAATGGAACATATTTTCCGAATATGAGACTAAGGCGCCTACGAAAAAGTAAAGCACTTCGCGATCTCTTACAAGAAACTCGTATCTCGACAGATGATTTAGTCTATCCATTATTTGTCGAAGAAGGCTTAAAGACTGCCAAAAATATAGCTTCGATGCCTGATATACAACGAATTCCACTTTCAAAGATTGTGGATGTAGTTTCAGAAATTCTAGATCTGGGAATCAAAGGTGTAATAGTTTTTGGAATTCCTTCAAAAAAAGATAAAGCTGCAAAATCTGCATACAATGAAAAAGGGATAGTTCAAAAATCGATCAAAACAATAAAGAAACATTTTGGAGATAGAATTGTAGTGATATCTGATGTATGCATGTGTCAGTATACAAATTCAGGACATTGTGGAATAGTTAACGACACTATGGTAGATAATGATTCTAGCATAGAAGTACTGGCTAAAATTGCTGAAAGTCATGCTACCAGTGGTGCAGATATAATTGCTCCATCAGCTATGATGGATGGCCAAGTTTTTGCTATTAGAGAACAGTTGAATGATGCGGGTTTTAATGATACATCTATCATGGCTTATTCAGCAAAAATGGCTTCATCATTATACACACCTTTCAGGGATCTTGCTAATTCTATTCCGACATTTGGAGATAGAAAAACCTATCAAATGCCATCTACTAATTCTCTTGAATCCCTAAGAGAAATAGAATTAGATATCAAAGAAGGAGCTGATATGATTATGATAAAACCTGCTCTTCCATATCTGGACTTAATCTGCAAAGCAAGGGAGATTTTCAAACTTCCTCTGTGTTCTTTCAGTGTGTCAGGAGAATATGCTCTAATAAAAGCTGCCGCTGAAAAAGGATGGATAAGCGAGAGAGACGTCATGATAGAGTTTCTTTCTTCGATAAAAAGAGCAGGCTCTGATATTATAATAACATATTTTGCAAAAAAAATGGCAAAAGTACTATTAGAAAAATAAGATTCTTATAAATAGATTGTAATAATTAAATATTTGATATCAGATAAATCTGAAAAATTATTTCGGCGAGCAGTTAAGGTGATTCCTGGAGGGGTAAATAGTCCTGTAAGATTCTTTAAGCCTTATCCATTTTTTGTCGCTTCGGGTTCAGGAAGCAAAATAGTTAGTGTCGATCATGAAACATATCTGGATTATTGTATGGGTTACGGATCATTAATCTTTGGACATTCGTATTTACCAATTATCGAATCTGTAAGAATGCAACTCGAGAATGGAACTCTCTTTTGCATCCCATCTGAAAAAGAGGTTTATCTTGCTGAAATAATGACTAAGATAATTCCATGTGCAGAAAAAGTAAGATTAGTTAATACTGGTGGTGAGGCAACAATGACTGCAATACGATTAAGTAGAGCTTTCACGAGAAGGAAGAAGATACTAAAGTTTAATGGAGGATATCATGGAGCATATGATTATGTGTTGGTAAAAGCTGGATCTGGAGCTGCAGCTATCCCCTCATCTGCTGGGTCAATCAAAGAAATCTCAGACGAGACTCTAATAGTCGAGTATAATGACTTTGGGGAATTAGAAAGAATAATTGAAAAAGAATCAGAAAATATTAGCTGTGTAATAATGGAACCAGTCTTGGCGAATTATGGACTTATAATTCCGGAAAAAAATTACTTGACTGAGATTAGAAAAATTACAAAAAAATATGGGATCCTACTAATCTTTGATGAGGTTATTACAGGTTTTAGGTTGTCAATTGGTGGCTGCAGTGAATTTTTTGGTATCACCCCCGATATTGCTACTTATTCTAAATCTTTTGGAAATGGATTTCCAATAGCTGCAATTTGTGGCAAGAAAGAAATAATGGATCAACTATCACCATCTGGAGATGTTTATCAAGCTAGTACATATGCAGGAAATACTGTTTCTGTAACAGCAGCAATCGCCACTATTGAAAGCCTTTTGAAGAATAAAAATAAAGTATACCCTACTATAGCCAGATTATGCGATACTTTAGTGATGGGTATTAAAGATCGTGTCAAGGATTTTGATAACCATTACACTTTGAATTCTATTGGATCTCTGTTTCAAATATTTTTTACCAGAGAACAGGTATCTACACCTCTTGATATTTTAAGGTGTGATCAAAAGTTATTCGAAAATCTATTCTGGGATTTACTAAAAAAAAATATTTTCATCCCACCATCACTTTATGAAACCTGTTTTATTTCTTATTCTCATTCTGATGAAGATATTGAAAAAACCATTGAATGTTATTCTGATTCATTAAATAAATATACTAAATAAAATGACACCTAAATTACTTATAGGTACAAGAGGAAGTAAATTAGCTCTAGCACAGACACAAATAGTAATTAAATCTCTTAGTCAACTAAACGAACCTTTCAAGTATGAGATTATACCCATCAAAACCAGCGGTGATTTAGAGAGCTCTAAGCCATTATTTTATTTAGATAAGAAAGGTATCTTTGAAAAAGAAATAAATGAATCTGTAGTTAAAGGTGATGTTGATTTTGCTATACATAGTATTAAAGATGTCCCCGCTGCTATTCATCCAGATTTAATCATAGCGTCTATTCCTCAAAGAGATTCTGTAAATGATGTTCTAATCACTAAAAATAAAATGAGGTTGGACCAACTCCCAATCGGTTCTATCATAGGAACTAGTAGCTTAAGAAGAGCAATACAAATAATTTCGTTTAGAAATGATGTCAAGGTCAGACCATTAAGAGGAAACATCGATACCAGAATTGAAAAAGCCTTAAAAGGAGAATATGATGCAATTGTTCTTGCTGAGGCAGGACTGAAGAGATTGGGAAAGGAACAATATATCAGTGAAATATTTGATCCAAAAAAATTTCTACCGGCTGCGGGTCAAGGCGCACTCGCGATAGTATGCAACAAACAGAACAGAAAACTTGTTAAATTTCTGCAGAAAATTGAACATACTCCCTCCCGAATCTCTATTACTGCTGAAAGATCTTTTATCTCCAAAATTGAAGGTGGTTGTCGATTTCCGATCGGAGCATACGCTAATCTATCTTCTAAAACTAGGAAAATAATTTTTTATGCTAAAATATTCTCTTCTGATGGTTTGGAAAACATTACCATTAAAAAAATTGGTGATTATAATAAACCAAAAGTGCTAGGAATGATGGTAGCTAATTATTTAATAGAGAAAGGCGCTTTAAGGCTAGCTGAAAGTTGGGAAAAATCGCTAAATGAATGGAATAAAAAATAAAAAGAATGGTAAAGTTTACATCTGTGGAGCAGGTCCAGGAGACCCCTCACTAATTACAATGAGATGCTGGGATTTAATAAAAAAATGCGATATAATATTATATGATCGCCTAGTTAGTAGCGGAATTCTTAAATTAATTCCTGAGAGTACATCAAAGATATATGTAGGACGTTCTTCTGGTGATCCTACGACTAACCAAATCAAAACTAATCAGATTATGTTAAAATTTGCGTCAGAAGGAAAAAAAGTTTTAAGACTTAAAGGAGGTGATCCTTTTATTTTTGGACGAGGTGGAGAAGAAGCAGAATTTTTAAACGAGAATGCTATTAATTTTGAAATCATTCCTGGAATATCTTCTGCAATTGGCGCAGCAATTTACTCTGGTATTCCCCTAACACACAGAAAATTCTCATCTTCAGTCGCAATAGTTACGGGTCATGAGGATCCATTAAAAGAAGAAAAGGTTGTTAAATGGGACAAAATTGCTACTGCTGTCGATACCATAGTGATACTTATGGGAATTGAAAAGTTAGACTACATACTGAAGAAATTAGAAAAATATGGTCTTTCAAAAGAAACTAAAATTGCGGTAATTGAAAAAGGAACCCTCAAAGATCAAAAAATTATAATCGGCAATTTCCACAATATAAGAACAAAGATAGACAATGCATCTATAAAACCACCAGCCGTGATTATAATAGGCGAAGTTGTAACATTATCAGAACGTATAAAATGGATCTGATCGATAACAGGGAATTACATGATACTCGCAAGATTATTGTAATAACAAAATCTGAGGGTTCTATCTCTAAAAAGTTTATTTATAAAATTGGAAAGTTGAACTGTAGGTTAATTGTAGTTAAAACTTCGAAAATAGTAAAATCTGATTCTAATATTGTTATAGAGATTTTTAATCTAATCTCAAAAAGGTCTTCTGGATATATTATTTTTCTAAGCTCTAATGCAGTTGATATATTCTTTGAAATTGTTACTTCTTTAAATGTGGTTAATAAAATAGTAGATGATTTAAATTCGAAATTTTCTGTTATTGCTATAGGACCATCTACTCAAAGTGCGCTTATAAAAAATAATATAGTAGGAAGTAAGGTTCCTCAAGATCATTCTTCTTTAGGTATTATCGAATTATTATCCCAATTGAAAAATGACATGGATGAATCCAAGATAATAGTTCCCCGCAGCAAGAAGGCAGATAAATTTTTAAAAGAACAACTCTTAGAACTAGGTTTTGAAATTGACGAATTCTATATATATAATGTAATACCTGCTGAGGTCAATTCACTATGGCTTGAATTCTTTAACCTACTTAGAAAAAATAAAATCGATTCATTGATTTTTACTAGTCCATCCAATGTTAATTATTTTCTAAACATTATACAGAATCATTCTTCAGATCTTTTACCTCTAGTTAGTAAAATAAAATTGATATTGTCTATTGGGCCTCTCACTAGTAATGCACTTTTTAAATATAACATCCCTTTCTCTGAATCTAAAAACCATTCATTAGAAGGAATTTACGAAACTATTTATATGAAATTATAAAAATATATAAATATTATATTTTTTTTTTATTAATACTATTATTAATAGTATTTGGATTGTAAAATTTATATAACATAACGCCGTTATGAAGTATATGACTACAGAAGAACTTAACATGGATTACAGTAAATATGATTTTAAGGACTCTACTGACTTGTATGTCTATACAAGTAAGAAAGGTCTTTCACGCGGGACTGTCGAAGAAATAAGTAGAATTAAAAATGAACCACAATGGATGCTCGATTTTAGATTAAGGTCTTATGATATTTTCATGAAAAAACCTATGCCTGTATGGGGTGGTGATTTATCAAAAATTAATTTTCAAAATATATTTTATTATACAAAAGCTTCAGAAAAGCAAAGTAAAAGCTGGGATGATGTTCCTGATTCTGTTAGAAAAACATTTGATAAACTCGGAATACCAGAAGCCGAAAAAAAATTCCTTGCTGGTGTTGGTGCTCAATATGAATCAGAAACTGTATATCATAATTTGCGTGAAGATCTCTCTAAGCAGGGAGTAATATTTTCTGATACAGATACAGCGGTTAAAGAACATCCTGATATCTTAAAAAAATATTTTGGAAAGGTTATACCACCAGAAGATAACAAATTTGCTGCCTTAAATAGTGCTGTATGGTCAGGTGGCTCATTTATTTATGTCCCACCTAATGTTAAAATTGACCTTCCATTACAAGCCTATTTTAGAATTAATGCTGAAAATATAGGCCAATTTGAGCGAACTTTAATAATTGCTGACGAAGGTTCGGAAGTACACTATATTGAAGGTTGTACTGCTCCAGTTTATACAACGGAATCATTACACTCTGCTGTTGTTGAACTAATTGCAAAGAAAGATGCAAAAATAAGATATACTACTATTCAGAATTGGAGTAAAGATGTCTATAACTTAGTAACAAAAAGGGCATATGCCTATGAAAATGCGCGAGTCGAATGGATTGACGGAAACATTGGAAGCAAATTGACTATGAAATATCCAGGAGTTTATATGCTTGGAAGAAATGCTCATGCTGAAGTTGTATCAATTGCATTTGCTGGATCTGATCAACATCAAGATGCAGGGGCAAAAGCTGTTCATTTAGCTCCTGATACTACATCTAGAATTACAAGCAAGTCTGTAAGTAAACAATCCGGTAGAACCACATATAGAGGTCTATTACATGTTGCCAAGGGTGCCACTGGAGTTAAATCAAATGTTCGATGCGATGCTCTTTTACTTGATGAAACTTCAAGAACTGATACATATCCATATGTAGAAGTTAATGAAGAAGATGCGACAATTTCTCATGAGGCTAGTGTGGGAAAAATTGGTGAAGATCAAATTTTCTATCTCATGAGTAGGGGATTCTCAGAGTCTGATGCATTGTCCCTTATAGTCGGTGGATTTATAGAACCTTTTACAAAAGAATTACCAATGGAATATGCAGTAGAGTTAAATAGACTTGTCAAACTAGAAATGGAAGATTCTGTAGGTTAGTAACAAATACTTAATTTTTTGAGATACATCTTAACATGTACCAACTTTCTTTGCTAGAAAAAAATTTTGATAATTATATTGATAACTTCAAAGAACCATCGTGGATGAAACAGCTGAGAGGCGAAGCCTTTCATAATTATACTAGCCTACCGTTAGAATCATCTGCACTTTATAGTAAATATTCAAATGCTAATAAATTAATTGTCGATAAAGTCTTTTTTAATGACACTAATTTAGAAAATGAATCCACCACTGATTTAGATATTTTTTCTGATCGAATTGATGAGTTCAGTAAAACTACGAGCATTTTATGTAAGAATTCAAAAATTCTTAAATCTTTTGTCACAGAAGAATTAGAAAAAAAAGGGGTAATAATTTTAAATATACCTGAGGCTCTGGGTAATTACTCAGACCTCATTCAAAAATATCTTAACAAAAATAAATTAAATTATCAAGAGGACAAATTTTTGGCTCTCTCTTCGGCAGCATTTCAAAATGGACTGTTTATTTTTATCCCCAAAAACATTGTGTTGGAAGATCCTATTCGAATAGTGAATTATCTCTCTGAGGATGGTCTATCGTCAATATCTAGAAATATTGTAGTATGTGAAGAATTTTCGAAAGCTACTTTCGTTCAAGAATTATATTCACCACGATCAAGTAATTCGAAATTTCAACAAACACATTTCGAACTAATGGAATCACATGTCATGCCTAATGCTCAATGCGAGATAGTTACGTTACAATCGATGGATTATAATACAAATAGTTTTTCCAATAGAAAAGCATACGTAGAAAGGGATGCAAAGATGTCTTGGTCTTTAGCTCTTTTCGGATCACAATTGTCTAGATATAAAGTGGATAGCATTATGCAGGGGACTGGAGCTTTAGCTGAGGATGTCGAAATAATTTTTGGAATCGGTAATCAATCATTTGATATTACCTCTAATTTGATTCATGTAGCACCACATACAAAAGGTAAGGTTTTAGTGAAATCTGTAATGAAGGATACTTCCCAATCTCTTTTTAAAGGAATGATAAAAATTCTTCCAAATGCTAAATCTACTGAATCATATTTAGCAGGTCATGCTATTTTATTAGATAAAGGTTCAAAATCTGATGCAATTCCTGGCTTGGAAATAGAGTCAAATGAAGTAAAGGCTACACATTCTGCATCAGTAGCTCAGATAGATGAAAAACAAATCTTTTATCTAATGTCGCGTGGTCTTTCAAAAGAACTAGCCCAAAGAGAGATAGTTGGGGGGTTCTTGGAACCTATTTCACGAAAGATGGGTCCTACTATTCGTGCGTGGATTAATTATTTAATTGAAAATAAATGGTTAGGCAAACCGTTAAAGTTAAAGATAGATGAAGCAATGGAACAAATTCTGGAAATTGAAAAAAGTAGGTATAGAGAAACTGAAGATATTTTTGAAAAACACTACAAGTATAGGTAACAAATATTAAGCTTATTTTTTTGTAGATAAATAATGTCTGATTGGATAAAGGTTTGTAGTATTGATTCGCTTAAACCTGGGGTGTTGATGGATTTCGATTTTAATGACAAAAAAATTCTTCTTGTTAACATAAATAATAAAATATACGCTAGTGATAGAATATGTACCCATGCTTATGCTGATCTCTCAAATGGTTTTTTAAATGAAGAAGAAAAAACTATTACATGCCCTCTCCATATGTCTGCATTCAATCTTGAAGATGGAAAACCACTTAACCAACCAGCAGAAGACCCATTAATGCTTTATGAAACTAAAATAGATAACAATTCTGTTTTTATACATGTTTAAAATTAAATTTATACAATGTAATATAATGAATAAATAATTTGATAGAAGACTCAAATTTATGCATATAAATTAAACAAATAGCATAAATCCTTAACTGATTAATAATTCTAAACATGTAATATTATTAATATTCAAAAATATATTTGTGTAGCAATTTTTATTTTTCTCGACTCAAATTGAAAAATTTTAAAATAGTATTTTGTTGAAAATAAAAATATTTTTTTATTCATACTAGTAATGTCATTGTATTGAAAATTGGAATTATCGGATTGGGACTCATGGGTAGTAACCTTTGCTTACGATTACTTAGAAAAGGATTTCAAGTTAATGTTAATAATCGCGATCTTTCAAAATCACTATTATTAGAAAAAAAGGGTGCAAAACTTTGTAATACACCAAAAGATTTGGCAGATTATTCTGATTTTATTATAACTTGTGTAACAAATTTTGAAGCGGTGACCAAAGTATTTTTTCATAAAGATGGGGTAAGTGAAACCGAAAACAAAAATGTAATTGTTTCGGACTTTAGTACAATTTCTCCCAACGAATCCATTTATTGTTATCAAAAATTTAAAGAAAATAATATATCAATGATGAGTATTCCCGTGATGGGTGGCCCGAATGCAGCGTTAACGGGAAAGCTCGTTCCTATAGTATCAGGAGAAGAAACCTCTTTTAAAAAAATTAAAAAAGTATTAGAAGAAGTCGGTAATCCTGTTTTTTATATCGGAAATAAGGTCGGCTCAGCAAATGCTATCAAGTTAGCTCTTAATCTTAATATTGGTATAATAGCCATGGCTTTATCTGAAGGATTATTATTGTCTAACAAATATGAAATCGATCCTAACCTTTACTTAGATATATTAAATTCTACTAATTTTAAAACGGGGATGAGTAAACATAAAGGACCTAAAATGGTAAAAGATGATTATTGTCCTTCATTTTATTTGAAACATATGAAAAAAGATTTAGGACTTGTTATGGAAACAGCAAAAGAAAAAGACCTTTCTTTGCCTATTACAGGTCTTGTATTTCACTTGTACAATTATGCTGCACGATCAAGCTTAGCAGATCTTGATTATACAGGAATTTATAAATTCTTAAGAAAAATTAATGGTATAGAATAGACAAATTTCTCAGGACCAAAATAATTGATTAGAGCTATTTCAACATTATTTTACTAATGCTTAGAAATAAAATAATTCCTTAATCTGAGTTAATAAACTATAATTTAATAAGATCAATAATGAAATAATATGAATATAAGTTCACAATAATATTAATAATAATACGAAACCGAAAGATTCATAAATATATTGTCAAATTTAGTAACAAAAAAAATTTTGTAATAATTGTTTTTATAAGAATAATAACTGTAATTATCTATTTTGAACTGATTTCAAGAAATTTATGAAAAAATTTCTTTATATAATAATTCTATAGAAATAAAGAATTACTATGTTTTATTTGAACATAATTTGTTTCCTTATTTATTTCAAGATATACCACCACTATTTGTTATTTTGTAAATAAATAATTGTATTTATTTGAGTTTATGTTGATATTTAATAAGTTAAAATTTTATAAGATAACCGTTTAAAACTAATGAACTTTAGAACCTAATTCAACCTGTTCTTCAGTATCTATAGTTAAAAAAATTGGTCTTCCTTCCATTCCATCTAATGCTAAAATCATTCCTTTTGACTCTATATTTCCTATTCTTTTAGGTGAAAGATTAGTGCATACAATTACTAATTTTTCTTCCAATTCCTCAGGTTTATAATACATAGCGGCTCCTACTACTACTATTCTTTTCTCGAAACCGAGATCTATCTCTGCCTTGTAAACTTTGTTCAGCTTAGGTATATATTCAATCTTTTTTATTTTTCCCATTCTCAAGTCGATTTTAGAAAATTCCTCAAATGATATAGTTGTAGGTTGAGTTTTAATATCGTTTTCCATTTTAATTAGCTAGAAATGTAAACTTTCTTCTATATAATATATGATAATAGCAACTACTCAATTTCTTTAGACACAAAAAATATAGATAATACCAGCGACAGATGTATTGCTATTAGTAAGTTAAAGAATATTGTCATTATCCTTTGCTCCTTAGAATCATCGTGTATACGGAGTCTCAATTTTAGAATAATCTGGAGCTATGTTACTCGAGAATTAGAGTGAGAACAGTTTCTACCTAACTGTTTGAATAATGTATGTGCAACTTAAATGTAAGTCATATATAAATATTATAAATCTATGACTCTACTGATTTAACATGTGATTCAGGTGATCAGCCAATCTCGGTTGGTTTTCGTTTGTCATCATTTACAACTTTCCAGAATTTTGCTGTTATGGTGAATGACTTCAAAAATGCGACCAATGGATGGGATGTTTTTTTAGTGGCTGATAGAATTAATAAGAATTTAAATGGATTTACAAGCGTAAATTGCTTTGACAATCCACCATTGATATAGGCCTTAAACCTTCAACATTTTTTATTATTTTTTCTTAATAATAGATACTTATTATAATTATTAATTTCAAAACATAGAACGAGAATTTCAAGAATTAATAAATACATTTATCACTATTTAGTACATACTTCTAACCTAAAAAATGGCAAATCAAACCAAAGAAGTCATAGTCTTCTTCCAGATTATTTGACATATCACTAGAAAAAGAGGAAGGCTATGGCAATTAATTAGTATTCATAGATTAACTTTGTTTACTTATTTTTAAATATCTTAGATTCTGAACAGATCATACCAAAACAAACAAGATAGGCATTCCTTCACAGGAGCCATAGTCTGTCCTTCTATGTATATGTATACTCTGTCATGGCCATATATACATATACAGACTATGGTTTTAGTAAGTATCTTTCATTAATTATTAAGTGAATTAATAATTTGTAGTTAAGGATTGGTTCGTAGATGGTTATGGTCATTCATTACTTTATTATATTGTCTCGATTAATATTATTCATCTTCTGCAGATGGATGAAGATGTGTTTTTACATGTTCAGAACAATAATGAAGAGAACATTTAGGACATTGTAATATTGGAGAGTTACGACAAAGCATTACGCCACAAACAATTCCATTCATAGAATTATTTCTTCATTCATTAGGATCAATATGTTTATTCAATAGAAGAATATTTGTTAAAATTAATATTTAAACTTTCAATAAACAAATTGTCTCAAATTATTAAATATCTTAATAACAGCGAGAGACTACTTTATACAATCACAACTGCCATAGCCTTCTAAACCCTTCCCTAGAAAGGGCTATGGCTTTCTTTTTCTCTAATAAATAATTAAAAAATAATATATCCTTTACATTTTCCTTTTGACATTTTGTTATTGAACTATACAACTCTATTCGGTCAGATACCCTAGTGCTTTCATCATATTTCAGAAGAGGTTTTCATCATTCCATTGATCTTTAAAGGATTCTATATTAAAAGTTAAACTAAATTAGCTTATTATATTATATAAACTTACAAAGTATCTTTTATAAGAAAATCAAAAAAGGTACTTTATGTCTTTAGAAGAAAAAATACTTGACAAAATTTTTTCTTCAGGTGTATCTGGAGTGAAAAAAACAGATCTAAAAAAAGAATTTGCATCAGTTGATCTAGATAGCTTATTGAATTTATGGATAAAACAAAATGAAATTATTATGTCAAAAAAGGGAAGTACAAGTTATTGTTGGCATAAAGACAGTTATTTACAGTACCTCTTAGATTCAGACCCAAAATTCAAATATACATTTGAATTATTCAAAGAGGTTCAAATTTCTTTTCAAAATTTATCGAACTCTGTTGATAAACATGTAGAAAAATTAGATGGTAAGATGATTGTTTTAATGGATTCAATATTAGCAACAACTACCACTCATAATCCATTTGAAAATAGTGTCTCTCCTCCCCAAAAAGTTATTAATTTACAAAACTTTAGTGAAGATTTTGATTTAACAATATGCAAATACTCTGATTCAATCGGATGGGTTCCATTATCCACTTTGAGAAATGATCTATCTCAGAAATATGAAATTTCAGAAAAGGAATTCTATGACCTTGCTGAACAAATAGTAGACGAAAATAGATCCAAATATGAATTGTCAACAGGAGGTAATGAAGGAATTATGATTCGTGGATTGGTATATGGATATGTAAGGTGTTTGTAATTGTTTCCATATAATCTTAACAAAAATCCTTTTCCAAGTGGACCCACACCTAATCTAGAAGATGCACATATTTTAGGTGGAAAGAGGCATCAAGAAGCGAGAAATTCAATTTTTTCTTGTATCGAAGACCTTGTAAAATATTCTGGAACTAATGATAAAAATGATAAATTCAGAATAATTACCGTTATTCAGGATGTAGGTTCAGGAAAAACTCATCTGACACTTAACATAAAAATATCTGGAGTAAATGAAAAAGCAATAATTTCTTATAACGACATGGCGCAAATATATCCAAAAAAGATTTTCAGTATTTATCAATCCATGATTAATGGTTTTCCATCTGATTATCTGTACAATTTGAAAAAAGAATTGCTTTATTATATAAAAGATCGAAGTAGAACAGAGAATAAAATTGCAAAAAAAATATTTAGATTAGGATTTTTTGAGTCTTTAAAAGGTAAAGGAATCGATGATAAAATTCTTCAGATCTTAGAAGACAGAATAGAACCCGATTTAGGAAATATTGATTATATTTTTGCAGACAATTTTTCTAAGACTGATATATCTATAATCAAGACTATAATACAAAATCGATTTGAAAAAAGTAGATCTTTAACTTTAATAGATATGATAAATTTTCTATCAACTTTATCAAAAATTAATTTAAAATTATTAAACAAGATATCATTGTATCAATTCGATGAATTCGATAACCACGAAGAAACACTTTCATTTATGAAAGCTATTATTAATGCACATATTCCCAATACGATCCTAATGCTAATTCTTACGCCATCTTCATATCTTAAAATGGCATCAGAGAATAGTTCAGTTTATGATAGGTTGGAAAAGGCTAATTATAAAATAGATCTTGCTGGGTCAAATTCATTTGAGGAAATATCCGATATAGTTTTAGAATATATTCGAGCCTATAAACCCCATGCTACTTTTTCTGATATTCAACGAAATGAACTTTTGTCTCAAATAAAAATACTCTACGAAGATTTCGACTTGAGAAATATAAGATCTATATTGAATATTATGTACAGTGCATTTGAAATAGCCAGTAACAAAAAAATGTCTATAATAAATGAACAAATTTTAGATGAAACATTACGTAAAATATATCCGGGGTTAAAAATAAAGGGAAGTATAGTAGATATATCAATTTCTGACTATATTAAAATTAAAAATCGAATTGATTTTACGAAGGATATCAAGGGAGAAATTGTAAACTCTTTGCGAGGATTAATAAATTATCTTCATCAACAAAATATCAAATGTAAATACGAATACTATTTGCCTTTAGAAGAAATAGTCAATGTAGTTTATAAAGATTATTCTGGTTCAACATCTCAAATTACAATGCTATTAAATGAAACTATTTCACCAAATACGAAAAGTACTGTTTTAAATACTACGAAAAAAACAGGGCAAGATTTTAAATATCCAAATATCACAACTAGGGATAATAAAACTATGTCTATTAATTTGGATAGGTCAAAAATTATTGATTTACTGTTTGTTTGCGATAAAATTCATAAAAATCTTCATTCTATAGATGATAACAATAAAATATTATTATTAGCACAATCAATAAACTTATGTTGAATTATTTACTTTGTAATCCTAGTAAATAGACTAAAATATCTATGAAGTAGATTATACATATTGAAATATAGACAATTTACCTCACTTAACGATTTCCTTAGTAATATTCATAAGGATGGTTTTGGGGTGATTGAATATGAAAAAAATAGAGTGCCTTGCATATATGTTCAACAATCACTATACGATATTATTATGGAGAAATGTATAGGAAAAAAATATGTAGTTGATGTTTTATTAAATATTTTTTATGATGGTCGTTATGTATTTGTAGACATTCAGCTGGAATTTATTGGCTTAGGAATTGAAGAAAATTTCTTAATTTCAGGTAATAACTCTATAAACTTTTTTGATGCATTAAATGATAGCGGTTTATTAGGAATTATTCCAAAAAATAATTTACATGCTGATACATCCAATATTTTCATGATTCAACTTCCTAAAAAAGAACGCATTTCCAAAGCCGTAGATATAATCAAGTCAAATCTAAAATATTCAAGGACTAATAATGAAGAAAAAACATAATAAAGTTAAAAAAATACTTGATAACGATGCTAGTTCAGAAGAAAATAAAGAGAATCTTATTTATTCCCCGATCCCGAAGGAAATTGATATCCATTATAAGTTATATGGAAAGCATATCTGGGAAATTAAATTCTATGAAAAATGTGAAATTTGTAATTCTCCTTTTGATGAATTCGGTTTCTGTGCATGCGGTAGTGGAAAGAGTTAAACCAAAATGTTCAGTATAAAAAATGCGACGACCGGGATTTGAACCCGGGTTACCAGATTGGCAATCTGATGTCCTAGACCAAACTGGACGATCGTCGCTCATACGATTTCAAGTATGTTGGTTATTTAGCCTTTTTTATTTTATATAAACCTAATTTCCTAGAGATCAAGCTTGCTTGTATATTGGAACATAGTTTGAAATCTTAAACTTTTACGTCATAACAAGTACAAATATTTCTGATTGATCTAGTTTGGAAATTTGGCTTTTGATTATTTCATTCTATATTGATTTGATGATAATATTTACAATTTCTTCAGTATGAATATTTATCACACATCGTTTGAATAAATTTTTGGTTTCATATAACTTGGTTATTTTATTGAGTTTTGATAGATAAACATATGTGTATATTTGTTAACTATTAATTGGGATTTTAAAATACATCTCATTGGATAATGTTGTGCTATCGATTTTGATAATTTATAAAATAAATTTAGATGATAATAATTTTGAAGAAAAACAAACAACGGCTTTTCCTAAATTAGTCTAATAATATCAAATAATCTAAAATTATGTTAAATTTAAAGGATTTATAGTATAAATATATAACATAATTTAGAATCATTTGACTTATTTATGGATACAATAAATTGTCTTACCATGTATTAGCGTTTTTGATAAAAATTTTAATAAATTTCTAGTATCAAAAAACAATTATCAAAATGAAATAAATTTAATATATATACATTCTCAGTCTGAAGTGATTCCATGTTAATTTTGTATAACTAAGACTAAAGTTGAAAAACCTCTCTTTTCAAAGACAGTATTCTCTTTAACCTCCTCTACAATTACAGTTGCAGAAATAACGTCGTTTTTTAAACAATTTTTTGCATCAATTATTATATAATCATCCAAAATATCTGCAGAGTCTAGACTTGACTTGTTGACTGAATATTTAACTGGAGATGAAGAATTTAACAAAATTAGATTATTACTGTCGTAACTTCCTATTCTTACTCCTTTTCCAGAACTCGGAATGGCCTTTATATTTAATCTAATTGTCCCTATTGGATTATATGTATAGCCTGACATATTATTTACAAGAATACAAAACTTAAACGGGAACCCTGCTGTATATTCTGCCATTTTAGTGATCCCATCATTCATTATAATATCTATTTTTTTTATAGTGTCCCCAAACTGGTAAATAATACGACTTGATTTAATGACTATCTCTTTAATTTTTTCTTTTCTCATTTTGGTTTCTTCTTGATTAAGGTTGTATCTATCTACCCAATTGAGATAATCCGACGAGAGATCTTTTATAAATTCAGAACAAGTATTTTGATAATTTTTTATATTTTCCTTTTCAGAATTAATATTTTTAATAGACATAATTTTAGTTATAGATTTAAAAACTATGAGAGAATATAAATACATATAGGATTCTGTGTTACTTATGATGTTTAGCAAAATTATACAAGATTTAAAAATTAACTTTAATACAAATAGAAATTTCTTCGATAAATATACAAAAAGAAATCCAAATCTGATTTATTCAAAAATAAACGAAATAGCACAATTTGTCGGCTCAAGATATGAAATAGACTTGAAGTTGCATTTTCCTAATCCCACTAAAATTTATGTATTTGACTCTTACGGAACCGAAAATATTGGAATTGTAGTGGATCGACTAAAAAAAAACTTTTCCATACCACGCGAAATAATAAAATCTAAAGCAATAGAAACTATTCCTAATGCCACAGCTTCAGATGCTTATATGTATGAGGGAAAGGAAGGAGTTCGTATATCATTAAAAAATGGACGAATAGAATTATTGCCAGGATCTGTACATATTTGGTGTACCGTTGATAAAGATATTGAAAACTATGTTAATTGGTTAATGACTAATGTATTAGATAAACATTCAACTTGAGTTTATATTATTAATTAATTTTTATATTTGTACTTATTAGGTCGTATTTATATTTTAATATACCATCCACATTAAAAATCTCAGCTTTTACCGGCAAAGGTAAATTCTTTGCAATCCATATTTTGTTATTGTAATCCTTTATTGTGTAACTCAAAACAAAAGTTTCCAATTTACCCAATTTTGATAACAAATATTCTTTTGCAGTAATTTTAATAGGTACATTTGTTATTCCAGTATCAATGGAATCCCATTTTGCACCTATCACTAAATATTTAGGTTCTCTTGTGATATCTTTTATTTGTAATATTGATGATTCAATAATGTCTAGATATTGTTCATTTTTCAGTTGCTTCTCTTTAATTAGCAAATTAGATTTTGATAACTCTGATAAAATTTTTATTGATTTACTTTCATTAGATATGGTAAATTCAGTATCCCAATAATTTTGACTATCTCGAAATAGTATATTAATCAAATAATTGTCAAAGTCATTGTTTCTATTCTCTATCGTTAAATTATATAAGAATTTTTCACCATCATGAATATTAATTCCTGCTGACCACAAATCTTTGGCACTAGGGATTTGAAGCGCCCTATCAGGATTATCAAATCCTCCATTTGATGCAATTATAGCAATATTTACTATGATAGAAAGAATCACTAATGATCCAAAAAATAGAATGATACGTTTCTTACTTGACAAACCTATGGCTAAAATGAATTAGTAAATTCTAGGTATTTTTATCAATAAAAAAAATGGTGAATTAATGTCTATTTAACTGGAACCTGAAATTCTACTTGTTCAGTAAAGATTCCTGTGTCTATACCTTTTACACTAGTCACTTTAATTTTCGCAGTTACCATACCAGGCTTTTCAAATGTTATATTATGAGATTTCGTTCCCTCACTTGCTATCTGGTTTTTCAAATCTGTTATTATGGTATTGTTTGAATCCATTATTATCAAGTCGTAGGTCGCTTGACTTGCAGGAAATTGGTCTTTGTCTGCTATGTCTACAGTAAATGTTGTCTCATTGCCTGCAGTTATTACAGGTGGTTTCCAATCCAACGAAACATAGAAGTCTCCCCTAGCTGTTCTCTCTTTCAATGGGGGTGTGACTTCAAATAGTGACGTTTCCGGCATTACAGGTTGACCTTTGCCAGTTTCCATCAAGATATACTGATATTGAATTGGTGCAGAACCTGTCGTTACATCAACATAGGCTTTCGCCATGACGGGATAAGGAAATTCATTCTTAATATAGGTATTACTGGCTACACCTTTGTAATATTCAACTCTTACGGTGTCTACAGGATCTTTAAATGCTGGAATATTCAACTCTTGATGACCAGATGGTTTTATCTCAGAACCACCTATAGAAGCGATCTTACCCCATGATTGGGAACTCAAAGATTGTCCAGGTTTAGGAACAAATGCTGCTAGCCATTGTAATGAACCTGCATAAGCGCTTCGATATTTGGTCATTTCAGGAGGAATTTTAGATGTTCCTAAAGCGGTTAAATCCAATGGACTTAGGCTAAATGTTCCATTTAACACTTTTCCTTGATCCTCTACAAAAACTGGTGCTATCCAATTCTCTTTATCGTCTTGATCCTTGAAATATATTGTCATAGTAAATTCTCGACCATTATTAGTATCAAATTGACTCATCTTATATTTTACATACATATCTTTGGTTACTCCTTCTCCCACATACCAATTATCATCCACAGCAAAAGCGTTTGAAAATTTAAGTCCAGTCGTAGCAAGCAGGGCGGTAGAAATTAAGACAGAAATAATAAATATCTGCAAATTTGATAGTTTATTTTTTGTCATCAATAGTATTACTGAAAAAGGATTGATAAATGTTTATTATATAATAATTTTAATTAAAATAATATAAATATAATAATATGTCATATTTTGTAAATGTGTAATTGCCCTTCTGTTCATTTTTATGAAGTTGAGTTTAAATTAGCAGGAATGACTGTTGTACCTACTCATAAAAATTGTGGAGAATCATTAAATGAAGAACAATTATCTAAATTTGACAAAGAATTAATCAAACATTGGAGATTTGAAGAAACTGAATAAAATGAAAATCGTAGTTCAAATACTAAAATTTAGGCAAATTTATTAATGTCTTTTTATTATTAATTTTAGGTGTCTTTGAATGACAAAAATGCTTAATGTAAATATTGATACAAATGGAATAGATCAACAAGAAGCTCAAGATTGGGTGGCAGAACTAGCAAATGTGTATGCTGATATGGAAATAGATGACATTAAAGTTTCTGGAAATAACATTTCTTTTAAAGCGGGATTATCTGGAATGGAAGATACTGAGTCTGATGATGTTAGAATGAAGTTAGATGAATATCTTTCAATGAATGAAGCTTTTGAAGTGAAAAATATCTCAATAAAATAGTTTATTCCTAAGATTCATTTTTTTTAGATTATATCAAGTTTTTTTTTAAAAATCATAAACGAGTATTACTCAACTTTAAATAGTAGTTTAGGACATATAAATACTATGACTTGTAAAGGTATTTGCATAAGGCATAAAGCACAAAAACCTGTAGGATCTGGAAGATATGCTAGCGGACAAAAACGTTGTCAAATATGTGAAATTTTTATAAAATGGGATGGTTTATGGTGTCCTTGTTGCGGATATAGATTAAGAACAAAACCACGTAATTTAAAATATAAAGCTAAATTACGTGCACGAACTAAAAAGACAATAGAACCATTAACAGCTCCAGTTATAACTGCGTAGTTTGTACTATCATTAATCTATTAGTATTAGTATGGGATTAAAGTAATATAAATAACTCTAGGTTTAAAGTGGTATAAATAACTCTAGGTTGAGTTATAGATCTTTATTTTAGTTGAAGTTAAGGAATAGAGCTTTTATAACGTTAAAAATTACACAATTAACAAGCTCCGATGGTGTAGTCCGGTTAAGCATTTCGCCCTCTCAAGGCGACGATCCCGGGTTCAAATCCCGGTCGGAGCACTTTTCTATAAAATTCAGTAGTCCGGTATTTTCTTCATTTTACATGTTTCCATGATAATAGGTGGACTATCAAACACATCACCATTTTATAGAATTATAGTTTAATTTGTTATATACATAAATATTACTAGGCAACGAATGGATTTCATTCTGCAATTTTGTCTAGAGGTGTCCTAATATTTTTTATAAATTTTTTTAGATTTACTTTATAATAAATTATCTCTCCTCTTCTCTCAATTACTGCTATAATTGCTTCTTTTCCCATTTTCTCTATTGAACGAATATTTTCATATAACAAATTTGCCTTAACACTAATGCCTTCATTAATTCCAAAAATTATATACTTGGCTGGTTTTCTAGAATATTCTCCTCTTTCATAAACACGAAAATCATTTCCAAATCCAAAACCTTCTTTTGCGATATATCCTCGTGTCCTAAGATCTCTGAATATTAAAAATTTAGTAAAAATGGATAAATCTTTTTTTAATAATGTTTGAAGAAAAGTGGAAAAGTCAATTATCTTCTTCTTCTTTTTTAAAACTAATCTTTTTGAATATAATAAAAATAGAGATTCATAACTTTCCAAGATAAACTTCTCTTGAATTTTGACTCCATAGCCTTTATTTCTTAGTTGGTCTTGTTGTTGAACCGATTCAATCACAACTGCTCCATTGCGATCGATAATACCCTCTATAACAAAAGCAAATTCTGACTCATTATCATTTGACATCCTATTATCCTCTAACGTAAACGAATAAATCAAAGTTTATTTTAAGTATAAAAAGATTCGTGATCTAAAAAATGAAAGGAGCTAATTATAGAGAACCCCGTGGAATGCCATATGTTCGAAGGGAGTATATTGCTGGTAAACCACAGTCTAAAATTGCAAAGTTTTCTTCTGGTCAGGCTAGCAATAATTATGATTTTAAATTAGAATTATTAGTGACTGAAAATATTCAAATTCGACATAATGCCTTAGAAGCAGCTCGCTTAGCTGCCAACAAAAGAATGTCACAAGCAGGAGAGGCTACGTTCTTTTCTAAATTAAAAGTATATCCTCACGTTCTTCTGAGAGAAAATAAAATGATTGCTACAGCAGGTGCAGACCGACTTCAAGAAGGTATGAGAAGGGCCTTTGGGAAAGCAACAGGTTTAGCGGCGCGTCTTAAACCAGGTCAAACAGTTATTGAAGCCTATGTTCTTTCAATTAATCTTTCATTAGCTAAAGAAGGATTCAAAATAGCATCTAGCAAAATAGGATGCCCTACTGAAATTCGTGTAACCAGTTTAAAATAATTCTATATTAGAATTTTTATAAAAATTCAAGTATAAATTTATCTTTTAATGGAGAGATACCAATTATTTTTTATTGATAATTATATCCGATATCTTCAATGATGTGTAATACTAAAATTGGTGTATGCCTAATAAGGATTTAACCGCTACTAAAATATTTGACGTATAACAATTATTTAGTTTGGCATTTAAATAAATTACTTTTATAATAAAACAAAGCAGTCTCCTCTAGAGTAGACATAGATCAAAAAATAAAGTGCGTTTCCTGACTCATAATTCTAAGGTCATAACATCCGTCCATCTTTTTTAGGATATAATCATCAAGAAAACGATAGATAATTGAAGATTTTTCCTTCTATTAATCCTTAATTTAATTATCATAACCTTTATTGTGTCAGAGATGTTTTCTTATATGACTAACATGAGATTTCTACAGGATTTAGACGATAAAGAATATGAAGGAAAAATAGCTCTTGTAAGGGTAGATTTCAATGTCAGTATTAGAAATGGTCATATTGGAGAGGATTATCGAATTCGAATGTCCCTTCCAACAATAGAATACCTTACAAAAAGAAATTGCAAAGTTATTTTAGCATCTCACTTGGGAAGGCCTATAGATCATCATACGAAATATTCTCTAAAACCGGTAGCTCATAGATTATCAGAAATTCTTTCTAAAAGGCAAGTTAGATTTGTCAATAATTCAATAGGTGTTGAAGTAGAAAATGAAATTAAGAATCTTCCATGTGACGGTGTAATATTATTAGAGAACCTTCGGTTTTATAAAGAAGAAGAACTTAATGATCCTGAATTCTCGAAAAAACTTGCCTCTTTTGCAGATATATATATTAATGATGCATTTAGTACATCCCACCGAAAGCATTCTTCAACTTATGGCGCAGCTACACTCTTTGATATTAAATTAGGTGGATTTAATTTAGAAAAGGAGATTGAATATTTGACCATGATAAAGGAAAATCCAATGAGGCCATTCACGATAGTTATTGGAGGAGTGAAAATCAAAGACAAGATAGGAGCATTAGAAAATCTATTACCAAAAGCAGACAAGGTCTTGATAGGCGGTGCTGCTGCCTATACTTTTTTAAAATCAAAAGGATTAAAAATTGGAAATTCCATTATCGATTATGATCATCTGAAATGGGTTGACCAATCACTAAAAAAATACGGTGATAAAATTCTTTTACCTTCGGATCATCTTGTATCTTCCAACCCAGAAAATACTACCCCTATATATTGCATGGAAAACATCCCAGATGGCATGTGCGGTTTTGATATTGGAATCAATACAATACGAACTTTTTCTGCTCAACTTGGTTCTAAAACAAAAGGCACAGTATTTTGGAATGGACCAATGGGGTTATTTGAAAAGGATGTTTTTTCTAATGGAACTATAAATATTGCTAAAAGTATGGCACTTGCATATTGGCGTGGTTCGACAACTCTTATTGGCGGAGGAGATACAATGGAAGGGATGAAAAAGGCAGGTGTATCTGAAAATGAGGTAAGTCATGTGTCCACTGGAGGAGGCGCTACATTAAGATATTTAGCTGGAGATAAGATGCCAGGATTAATCATTTTAAATTGATAAGACGTATAACTCATCATAAGGCTCTTAAATCAAAGAAAATTATATTAATAGAATCGAAAAAATCTCGTCCAAGTGAGCACAAAATAATAAAATTCTAATATAAAGGTAATTACTCTATGTCTATCTTAATACAGCTTTTTGAAAGTTCTAATAATATTGATAGAGAATCTTCGTCAGATCAAAACTTTAAGAGACTTAAAAAAAAGAATTACTAGATTCTGTAGAAGAAAAATAAAAAAATGTAAAAAGGTAAGATTCTAGAAAAGTTTTATATACATTTCTAGTAGGCAAAAATACAGTTAATGAAATAATGACTGCGATTAATAATAATGATTTTGATTTAATAGTATTATCAACAATTTATCATATTAATTCTTGGTTTCGATCATTAATAGCAAAGCTAGACAAATAATAGAAATAAAATAAGCCTGTTTTTATAATCCAATAACTCTTAACTTTTAAAATGTTTTTTATAAAAAAATTATAGTGAAATAGTTTATCGTCTCAAAAGTTATACTGCTTGATTATAATTGAAAATAAAATTTTCTTATATAAAAAAATGGAACAA
>DASQLB010000305.1:0-7068 GCA_035630235.1 Nitrososphaeraceae archaeon
GTGAATAACTTATTATTAATTATTATCTAGAATTTGAAAACGTATAACTAATTAAGAAGAAAGATGATTGGATGCAAAATAAATATAAATAAATTTATACATTATGATGTGAAGGAATTTTTTTCCAGTTTGCTATTAGTGCTTCTGGTCTGATATGAATTGGTTCGATTAATCGAGATCGAGCTAACTTTACATATTCATTAATAATATCTACTCCGATAAATCGACGTTGTAAATGGAAGGCAACTTTAGTTGTTTGTCCACTACCATTAAAAGGATCTAAAATTGTATCTCCCTCATAAGAATATAATTTCATTAATCTGTATGGAATTTCCTCTGGAAATGGACATGGATGTTCTATATAACCAGGAGGAATTGGAGCGATATGCCATACTGAATTAGCGATTTCCTTCGTCCATTCTTCATGAGTTGCAGGTAATGTTTCTGTCCTTTCAGTTCTTCCACTACTAACGTTCCCCTTTCTAAGAACTAAAATCAATTCATGCATAATATTTGCTCTATAATATTTGGGGTATGGGTTAATAACAAATGAACCGTACCTATTAGTTCCACCAGTTACCTTGTGCCATACTATCTCTTCATGTAGGTTCCACTTCCCGTATGGTTCGACTAATTGTGATAAGACCATGTGGGGGAGTGGTAAGAGAGTCCCATTTACAACTTCATTAGCTATAACTATACAACAATAACCACCTTCTTTCGTTGCATTGTATATTTTGTTATTAAATATATCGATCATCTCCTCAAGATATTCTTTTGTATTGATGTTCGATTTACCTCGATAATATGATCCATTCTTTGAGATATGTGCACTATAATCGATTGCATTTCTATATGGAGGAGATGTTATTGTTAACTGAATTGAATCATTAGGAATTTTAGAAATTATTTCTTTGCAATCGCCTGATAAAATTTTATCAACATAACTACGCTTTATTTTCATAATGGAAAATAAATTTTTAATCAATATTCAGCATGCTTTAAAATATTCGACTAACTAATAAAGAAATTTTATACAATAACAATTGAACTTATCAGAGATGAAACAAGTATTTTGTACTAAACAAACTAAATAAGTCCAAAGAAGAATTATTCATTTTTCAAGAATGTATTCTTTAACTTCGACCCCAAAATGTCTTCCACTACTAGGTTTAAAGTATCCTAAAATTTTATCTCCTTCCTTAATGGAAGTAACTGGCAATAATTCTCCATTATCCCTGATTAATTGAATTGTTTCTGCATTTTGGACTATAACAGTTCCTTCGGTATTATCGCCAATTGCTTTAATTAACCTCAATGGTCTAGTTTCGATTTTACATCTCCCTACTGATACAGGTCGAGAATTTCCTTCCTTACTTACAATATATATCTCAGTTCCAGATTCTAACTCCGAAAGATATGTAGTTTTTCCATTAGGAAGAATAGTGTAACAATATACTGCTCCGGCATTAACTCTAAAAGGACGAGGAGAGGTAAAAGATGAACCGGCTGATTCATTGTGTAAAAGAAATAGAAAATTGGATTTACTTCCAACTAGCATCCCTTCTCCTTTTTCAAGCATTGAAACAGTATCTACACATACTCTTTCTCCTATTCCTATATCTCTAAAACCTACAACTTCACATACTTTTAATTCAAATTTTTTATCTTTTAGATATTGTTTGGATTCTTCTATTTCCTTAACATTTGCAGTTTGAAGTATCACCCCGTCTACACCCAATTCTAATATCGCAAACATTGTTCTTACTTCCTCCGAATTTTTGGCGGTGGTGAAGATTTTTGCTCTTGTATTTTGTAAATTAGCAATGATATTCTCCAATGGGATAATCTTCCAATTAGCGGCATCTACGATAATATAATTAGCACCATTATAGATTGCACTTTCTATATCATGAATATCTTCATTTGAGAAAACTTTCTTATAATAAGCCAAGAATTTTCCTTTTATCTTATTTGAGATTAAATCTTCCATAGATTTGCAAATGATAATATCAGCCAGTTCAGATTCATAAATAATTTTAAAATTTTTCTTTCTTTTTATTTTAATAGGATCTATAAGTAACGTATCAATTTCTTTTAACTGATCCAAAAATAAGTCTAGATTAGGAACATCAGATGGAGGCGCAATAATTAATTCTTTATTTTTTACTTTTTCTTTTTCCAAAGTTTTTCAATACCTCACTAAAATTTTTTCGATCTATAACTATTTCACATAATGCCTTTATAAGAGAAGAAGGAGTATCGTGTTGGAAAATATTTCTTCCAAAAGTAACACCTTTAGCACCGGCTTCAATAGCATTGGAACACATTTCTAAAATGTCAGAGTCAGTTTTTGATTTTGGACCACCTGCAATTACAATAGGAACGGGACACCTTTTAACGACTGACCGAAAAGAATCTAAATCACCAGTATAAACAGATTTTACTATATCGGCTCCAGCTTCTGCACCGATTCGAGTAACGTGCGCTACAATTTCAGGATCATATGAATTTTTTATGTTTTCCCCTCTTGGATACATCATAGCTAATAATGGGACATCCCATTCATCGCACTCATCCGAAATCATCCCCAAGATCTCTAACATTTCAGGTTCTTCTTTTGCACCTATATTTATATGAACAGAAACGGCATCGGATCCGAGTCTTATAGCGTCTGCAACATTTCCCATAAGTACTTTTTTATTCGGATAAGGACTTAAGGAAGTGCTGGCAGACAAGTGTGTTATTAATCCTATGTTAGTAACTCTGGGCAAAGATTTGATAATCCCTTTGTTGATAATTACTGCTGTTAAGCCAGAATTTTCGCATTGATATATCATTTCATGAGGATTTTCTAGACCTTTTAGTGGACCATTAGTTATGCCATGGTCCATAGGAATACAAACCATCTTTCCATTTTTTGTAATTCTGTTTAACCTAATGTCTCTTCCTGAGACCATAAAGATGAAGGATATTTGTCCTACTTAAAAGTGATCTGCTATGTCTAAACAATGTAAATAAGAAAAAAATTGTAATAAGAACAATTACATTTATTTAACTTAAGAATTCTTATAAGATATAACACAAATTTTTGGTAATATTCTTTTATGATTATTTTTTAATAACCTATCTCTGACTAATCCTACATCTTTTTTAGTACATCCTTTTGTTAGTAGATCTTTCTCTGTATCTTCTGAATTATTTTCATCGAGATATTTCAAAATAGCATCAATTTTTTCATATTCCATTCCTATTTCATCTTCGGCAGTTTGGTTTAACCATAAAGAAGGAGTGCTCTTTTTTAATAATATAGATTTTGGAACATTTAGGTGTATAGCTAATTCTCTTACCTCAGTTTTGTATAAGTCACCTAACGGAAGAAGATCAGCTGCACCATCTCCAAATTTCGTAAAGTATCCAATCATCATTTCACTTTTGTCCGATGTACCTAAAACTAATCTGTTAAAAAAATTGGCATAGTAATAAATTAGAGTCATGCGAATCCTAGCAGTAAGATTACCTATAGATATTTTTTCTAATGGCAGTAAATCTATGTATTTTTGTTTAATTTCTGTAATATCGATTATTTGATATTGTATATCCAATTCTTTACATAATTCAACAGCGTCTTCTAGATCATTCTGCTTTGAAACGTTTCTATCAGGTAAAATTAATCCTAGTACTCTCTTGTTACCCAATGCTTTAGTAGCTAAACATACTGCAACAGAAGAGTCAATTCCTCCACTTAAACCTAATACAACTCCCTGAGATTGAGCTCTGGATAATTCTAGTCTAATAAATTCAATAATACAATTTGCAATATCTAAAATTTTCAATATTTAAACTATTATTAAATTATATATTATTATTAAATCGATCTTTTATTAATATCTAATTTTTAGAGGGGACAGTTGATAATAACAAATTTATTTCATAACCAAAAAAAGTTTTATTAGCAATAATTTGCTGAAATCATTATACATTGGCTGATTCAAATATCAATACTTATGATAAAGCAGGAGTAAATATTCGAAAAATTCATTCTACACAAAGAAATATTGAAAAAATGATTACTGAATCATATTCTTTTCCAGAAATTGGAAAAATTACTTTGGGATTTGGCCATTATTCTGGCTTAATAACTATAGGAAATAATGTTCTAGCATTACATACAGACGGAGTTGGAACTAAAATTCTTGTTGCCCAGCAGATGAAATGTTTTGATACAATAGGTATCGATTGCATAGCCATGAATGTAAATGATATTATTTGTACAGGTGCACAACCTTTTGCATTTGTAGACTACATAGGTTTAAAAAAAGTTAACTATGAATTGGTAAAAAAAATTATGAAAGGATTGGTCTCGGGAGCAAAAACAGCAAAAATAGCTATTGTTGGAGGTGAAACCGCTGTAGTTCCTGAATTGTTAGCGGGTGAAACTGAGGAAATGTTTGACCTTGCTGGCACTGCAATAGGAATGACACAAAATAAGGAACTTATTCTAGGGAATGAGATCAAAATTGGGGACATCATTTTAGGATTAGAAAGCAGTGGTTTGCATTCAAATGGCTATACATTAGCACGAAAGGTATTATCAAAATATTCCCTCGACGAAATTCCTGAATTTATAACAAGATCTGTTGGAGAAGAATTACTCATTCCGACCAGAATTTATGTTCAACCAATAATGGAATTGATCAAGGATAGAAAAATTACATTACATGGTTTAGGACATATAACAGGAGGATCATTCACCAAATTAAAACGATTAAATAATAAAGTAAGGTATAATCTTTCCAATTTATCTCCTCCTACTGGCATTTTCAAGCAAATCCAAAAAGACGGCATAATAGATCTTAGAGAGATGTATAGAACTTTTAATATGGGAATCGGTTTTTGTATAATTCTTCCAAAGGTTAATGTTGATAAGGCAGTGAGCATAATAGAAAAATATAATATTAAAGTCTCCCAAATTGGGGTAGTGGATTCAAAAGGTAATGGAAAAGTAATTGGAAAAGTTGAAAATAAGAAATATGTTTTCTCGTAAGTTCCGATAGTAATTATTAATATCTATGATTAATTTATTGACAATGAGCAATACGTGACTTTATAACTGATTATCTTTATATTTATAAAATATTGTTTTATTAATATCTTAATGTTTGATTTATATATTATAATGTTAAATTGTAATTACCAAGATGATAAAATCTAAAATTATTATTTGATTTGTAAGAAGTAACTTATTTCCAAGTAACTTATTTCCATTGTTTGATTACAATTAGTTCTAGTTTTTTGTAAAATATAAAAAAAATTTAAAAGAGGACATCAAAGATAATTTTCAATTATTTCACATGTTCTAGCTATTCCTAGATCAACCAAATAATTTCCAAGTTTTGGTCCCCGTTCAGAATTAATAAGTATCTGGTAGAGTAGTCTGAAGAAATTTTTTGGTTCTATTTCATGTTTTTTTGAAGCTTCATAAATTAAAGTTTGAATATCATTTGCCACATCATTATCCTCCTTTATGTGATAAGATCTTAGATTTGATACTAATTCCATTAATGCTTTCTTTTGTTCTATATCCAACATTATATTCTGAAATTCTTCATTTCCTGAAACATCTTGTGACCAATTAAAGGCAAGTTGAATTTTCTGTATTAACTCTTTTGATTTTTCACTAACTAATCTATATTTTTTAAGTCTTTCGTATACCTTGTCTACTCGATCTTCTCCTTCAAAAAGAGATGTTTGTTGAACAAGTAATCTATATGGTACGTGGTTAGAATTTTTATTTGGTGGATTGAGGTGGTTAACATATTCATAAATTCCTCTCACTTTAATCATCTTTGATTCATTGGTTTCTTTTAATTTACCAAAATACAAGTCTTCGTAAAGATCGTATTCATCCATTAATGAAGGAACATCGTCGATTGATATGTGTCTTGTTCCAGTTATTCGTTTGAATAATAATAGAAGAATAGATTGAGGCGTACCATATTTCATCCACTTTTGTGGCGTTAAAACATTACCAGTAGATTTACTTATTTTTTTGCCTCCCTTGTCCAAAAACATTTCATATTTTAAATGCAAAGGATGTGGAAAGTGCAATATTTCTTCACAAATCCAATCATTTATTTTGACAGAATCCATAATATCTTTCCCGTATGCTTCAAACCGAACATCAAATATCTTCCAACGTGCAGCAAATTCAACTTTCCAAGCTAGTTTTCCTTCAGCCTTTCCAATGTCAGCTTCTCCCTTATAACTACATCCTTTAATTTCATTATCTCCAATTTTTGTATCAGAACATTCGTATAATACTTTTTTATTTTTGGGTAAATATTTATAGGCATGGGCTACATAAAGTTTTCCGCAGTTTTTACAAATAGGGAAATAAGGTAGCTCATTTAGGAACTTATTTTGGCCGACAAATTCTGAAATTTTTCCACCCAAATATTCACTTTGTGTAAGGATTTGATCAATGACATCAATTAATATGCCACTTTTGTAGACATCTGTAGCACTTTTAAATATATATTTAACCCTAACACTATTCAATCCATCAAGAAGTAAACTACTCATATGAGAACCATAAGAATTATGACAATCTCCGAATGGATCTGGGATTTGTGAAACAGGTTTAGCAATATGTTCTTTGAGCCATGGAGGAAATCCAGAAGGGATTTTCCTTAATCCATCCATATCATCAGAATAAGCGATTAATTCAGAATTATATCCTAAATTTTGCAAGGCTAAGCTTATCCCATAGGCACGGACTGCATCTCCCATACTACCTATATGAGGTATTCCCGAAGCCCCTAATCCACTTTCTACTCTTATTGAATTCATATTTCGATTTAACTTTTTTTCTCTAATGATAAGATTATTTGCTACTTTATCTAGCCAAGTTCCTTTTCCAATAATATTTTCTCTCATTTTAACATACCATATTATTATTTTAACAAGTTTGATTTGTTATAATTCTAGAGTATACTTCTACTTTTAATCCTATTGTATACATAGTTCAAAAACTAGCAATTCTATATCATTAGTACAATGATATAC
>DASQLB010000306.1:0-8802 GCA_035630235.1 Nitrososphaeraceae archaeon
TTTTAAATTTATTACAAATATCCGATCTTTTATAATATCCAAAGTAGTTTGAATAATAATTCTTTGCGTGGTCTAATACACTCTTTTCTTTATTCAAAACTAGTAATTCTAACATCTCTTTGAATTGGAGTGCATTAATAACTGCTTTACCATCATAATGATTATTGAAATAAATCCTGAAGTATTTGTTTTGGCAGCTATTTCTTTTACTTTATCAACCCATGGTATCACTTCTATAGAATAACGATAATTATATCTGTGTTTTGGATTTCTTCCATGGAATATGATAAATGAATGGTCTTTTGAGGTAATTGTAATTTCATAGAAACCTAAGATTGTCTAATATATAGGAGAATCTATCGTTACTGTTGCAATATTGTAATGCTTAAACATTTACCATGACCTTCTGTATTCCAAGATGAATGTCTTAATTCTAATGCATAATGGTAGCCTGAAGGTAATCTATCGAGAAACTTAGTATTTTAAAATTACTTACATTGAAGCTAGAAGGTAACCAAGAAAGTACAAATACAGAGAGTACATAACAATAAAGGTGGATTTCTATTTCTAATGAATAAGGATACTACAGCTAAATTTATTTTCTTAAATTAACAGCTCTATGTTTTCTATTGAAAATTAGTTTTATATGTTATTAAATAATTTTTCAATATAATTATCAGAAAAATATCTAAGTTTAAAATAAACTTATTCATATACCTTATTGTAAATTACTAAAGCAATGAACATGTTTAAGAATGTACACAGATCTATTTTCACATTCAATTCAGATCAGCCATCTTGTTTTGTTATTTAATAAGGACTTCCAGCATAATGAAATTTAGATTTATAAGAAGTTATATTGAATATAAAACTGTGCTAATATGGTAATGGAGTCTAAAGATATTTTAATAATGAATTCAACAATAATTGGAGGGATTTTAATTCTACTTACTATTTCATCGTTTTCAGAAAATGAATTTCCTAACAGATCTATTTTTGTAGTAATAGCAGTTGTAGTGGTAATTATTTTTTCTATTTCTTCTATCAGTATTTTATACGATAAACAAGAACAAAATATTAAAAAATATTCAAAGATGGGATTTATAGCATTGATAGGATTTATGCTCTTTATAGGAATAACAAATATTATCAATATTATATCACCAGACATTTGGAAGAAATATGCTATCACTAATAAAATTGCTTTTAGCAATACAACGACTTTTTCTAATAGCAATACAAAATAACTTTACGGTAGTTATATAACTAACAAAAACTGTTTTAAATATTTTGAATTTTTTTATAAAAGAGGAGAGGACATTTAACTTCATATAAATCTAAAAAATTATCCCAGAACATAACGTGTATAACTCGTAAATTTAGTTATTATCTATATTCGACTGAATAAATATTATGGCTTGAATATATTGTATAGGGATTAACAAGTTTTTTACAGATTTTTTCAGCGAAAGGAATTGACAATTATTGATAATGATCTTGTTAGGATTTATTAAAATTGAATCAATTATAAAAGATGAGAAAGTTTTTGATCGAATTACTTATATAGATTAATTACATTTATTTAATAATGACAAAAAGTTTTGGATGCACTGATGTAGGTGTAAATTGTAATTGGACGACTACTGCTGATTCAGAAGAGGACATAATGGCAAAGATTAAAGAACATGCAAATAGTGTTCATGGTTTTAAAGAAATACCACAAGATCTTGCAGACAAAGTAAAATCAGCTATTAAAGAACAATAATATCTATTTTTTTAATTATACAAATCCTTTTACTAATTAACTTAAGTATATTAATATATGATCGTTTAACTTTTTAGAATATTTGATAATTTATATATAATTAATTTTATATATTGACTTGGGTAATACATACTTTATTAAGCTCTGTTTTAAGTTAAGGGTAATTTATGACTAAATGAGAAAATATATAAAATTATACATAGAACATAACATAAAATAAAACACTACTACATTATTCATAAAGTTAACAGAGCCATTTAATAAAATGCAAATAGATCTTAACAGAAACAAAATTGCATACAACATTCTAATTTATATAATATTATTTTATACTATGTTTATAAAAAATTAAATAATTACTAAAATTTTAATTTATAAATATCTATTTTACTAATTTTTCTCTAGAGTAAATTAATATTAATATTTAATTTACTTTTTACAATTATAATGAAACTAAATTCTAAACTCTATACGATATAATCTTGGAATCTTTCTTTATATTTAATTATTTTATCTTTATTTGTTATTTTTTTATTTTTTTTAGATCATTGTTGATAGTAAATTTCAAGCTCAAATCAAATAACTTATATATCTATTTTTATTTCTAATAATGATATCTTTTATTCAGATTCTTGTATCAGTTGACTAAAATTAGGTCATATGCTTATTAATATAATAAATTTACTATTTTTGTTAAAATACGCATAAATTAATAGGTTGTATTATATACGGCTTTATTGTATTGTACATTGATTTTTTTGATGCAAAATAGTTTTCCTATGAGAGAATGGCATGTAAAAAACATGGAAAAAACAATAATAAAACATGTAAAGGGACTATCACCGGATGCTACTAAATTTGAACGAAGAATGTATAAACGATATGGTGGAATACATAAAGTTCAAATGAGAATTAAATATGATATTAAGCATGGCGTAAATAATGAAGAGGTTATTTTATTTTTACAAAAGATAAGAACTGGAATGGAATTTACTGATCTTCTTAAAAGTGATGGTTCCTTAGATAGATTAAATGAGATTGAGTCATACTTTATTTAATCAAATTCATGTAAATTCAATCTTATTTTATTTAAGTTTAATATAACTGATTCTAGGTTAATAAAATTAGGAGGGACTAAAAATGGTATGCAAAGGAATATGTTTGCGTCATAAAGCAATAAAGCCATCAAATATTGGTCGTTATATAGCTGGACAGAAACGATGTCAAGTTTGTCAAGTTTTTATTAAATGGGGTGGTTTTTGGTGTCCTTGTTGTGGTTATAGATTAAGAACTCGACCTAGGAATAAGAAATATAAATCCAGATTAAAATTAGAACAAGAAATTTAATAGACTATCATAAGTATAAATAAAGTTCAATTAAATTTAATTGTAATTTTGTAATATTATTGTTTGTGTTATGCTTACTATTTTGATATGAATAAACTGCCATATCTTAAGTGTCATCAATATCTTCATATATACGAAAAAAACTCGATACTGATTCTCAATGAATTCTTAAAGCAATTGATTTAATATTCCTCTTGATAGCTAGAGTCTATCTTCATAATACTCTGAATTTGTTATGTAGAACCCCTGTTCTTTTTTAAATGAATTCCATAATTTAAGACCAGATGATGTAAAAAATTTTCCTCAAAGAATTGTTATAAAATTTTTATTCAAAATCTAAACTAAATTCTAGTAATATGTAGAATTTTATTTTAAATAATGAATTTTATAGCATTTAATTGTAGATAATTTCTTATTATATAGTTAAATATAAGAATAAAAATTATCTATTCTTTAACAAATCATGAAGCGTAAACTACATCAAATACTATCAATTACAATATGATTGGCTTTTTTTAATTATATTAAAAATAACATAAAAAAATATTTTTGTTTAAATAAATTTAGAATAGTTATATTATATAATAACAAATAATATAATCAAATTTCCTTTCTTTATATTGTTTTAAATTTTAAATTTTACAGAATTTATCTTTCCGTCTAGAGTATTAGTATTATCAGATCTTTCATCAATCCTAATCGAAGATATTATCCTTTCAATTCCGATATTGCGAAGTGTTGTATGTGATATTTTAATTGCTTCTAGAATATTATCCAACTTATTTGATTCAATTTGAGTACCCATTGCAGTAAGAATTGTTTTCAAGTCTTGAATTTGATTAATAGCCTTATATACTAATGCTATTTCTTTACTCATACTTGTATCACCCTTAGTTGTAATGGGTATTATACTAATTTCTGCAGTAAAGAATAGTTGTTTTTGACTCATATTGTTAGCTATATTTACATCAGTATTATTATTAAATTTTCTTCAATATTATATGAATTATATTGAAATAATCTCATTTAAAAACATTCTCTAAATATTATTATTCTATGATGTAACTTTTATAGTAATATAAAAATTGTTATTATGTGAACAAATCCTTATTGGTATTAATAGTATGTTTCTTAAACCAAAAATACACTATACCTAATACCCTCTTCTACAAAACACTATTGAAAAAACAATAATTATAATCTATTAAATTAAAATAGTTATCGGACATACTATAACACGTTATAATGGGGTGTCGTCTAAATTACATATGCAGAGGAATTACAAATCTACAGTCTATCAATTATCGAAAATAACAACAATAAATAAATTCATAGATACAATGAACATCTTGGTGTGTTAAAAGTATCATCTCCCTTTTTCTTTTTTTTACATGTCAATATATCAGAGACACATACTGACTAATATATTTATACTTATATTCAAAAACTTATTAAATTCCTTTAGGGTATTATAGTATATTGAAGTTTAACAATAATTCAGAGAAAAGGGGTATTGAAGATGATTTAGAAAAGTTATTAGATATTGTAATCAAATTAGTATCAGGTTTAGATAATCAATCAAAAGACGCATTAAAGGATTTATTAGTAGAGATAGAAATGATATATACAAAGATCATTGATATACTCTTACCATTTTATGAACTTAGTAATAATACAATTTTTCAAAATGAGTTTAGATCTAGATATAAAAATTATAATGAAATGTTCCAAAATGATCATGAGTATATAGATAACAGTTCCAATATAATTAAGACTAAGTTAGATTATTTAATTGAAAATCATGGATGGAGATCCGATAAAATCGAAAAGGTTATGCAAGTTTTTGGAAAAAAAGAAAATAATTCTAAAAAAGACGAACTTTTAAAAGAATTTGAAAAAATGATTAATACTTGTTATTGTGATAATAAAACTTTTTATAAAATATCTGAGATACTTTTAAGACAATTAAATAAGGAATTAGATGACGTTAATTCTACATTAGAAAGAGGAGATATAACTAGTGCACGTATGAAACTACAATTATTTTTTGAAGAATCTGAATTTAGCTTGGACAATATTAAACAACTATTACAATTTCTAAAGAATATAATTGACTATTTATAAACTCTATTACATTCTTTTAGTATAATTGATTATTTTGGTGAATTTAATAATAATTTAAAATATTTATACTCTTGTAAAAAACAAAAGGATTAACATTAGTCAGTAATTATGAAGTGCAAATTTTCAACTACAATAAGTAAAAGCATGGTACATTATTGCAGATGGAATTTCAATAAAATCTCCTGGTAATATAACCTTTGAAATAATTAAAGAATTTATTGGATATAGTTTTAGGTGATGATTCTACAGAAGTCACAACTATGTTCTTATTAATGGAAAGAGCTAAATTAGTAATAGAACCAGCAAGTGCAAAAGCTTTACATATTTACTGTCAAAATCCCATGATACCGATGATTATTAAATCCGTACCTCCATAAATGATAAGAAGAAAAATGTGGTCATCTTACTATCTGGAGAAAATATTAATATAATTGTATAAGCATTTATGCTCAGATACTATATTCACTTTTTGTTTATTTAAAAGTATTAAATTAAAGTTATCCTATCAATTTCTAATTTTACTTTTTCAAGTTTATTAGGATTTATAAGTAGATGGAACATTGTTAACAGCTAATAACATGACAAATCTAAAAAACGAAAATAAAACAGTAAATAATGATATAAAAGAAGGAACAGAGAAGTTTTTAGACCAACAAAGACAACAAATAGCAAATACAACATCTAATATATCAGATACAACAATAAAGTCACTAATAGTGTTAATGAATATCAACAGACGAACAAAGCGATTCTAGATAAAAGCATTGATACATCAAATAAATACCAACAAGAAACTATTGACACAATTCAATCAATCTCAAACAATTCTATAGAATTACAAAAGATTTTGCTAATACCATTCAATCAGTATTTTCAAAATTCTAGATGATATATCCAAATCTTACTGGAACAATTATCTCAATCCACAACGATATACAGATGTGTATAATAAGACTAATCAAAATGTGACTGACAATACTGTAAACGCTACAAGACGAATAAATGATGTGGCTTTAGCATCTGCAGAAACCTTTAACAAATCAATAGAAATTGCACAAAAATACTATAATGAAGCAGCTCAAAACTACCTAAACTTTGTAAATAAGATAGAAAAATCTTATTATAACCATTAAATTTTTTTTAATTTAATTATAAAAAAAGCAAAAAGTAACTAAGGAAAAATTTGTTTTAACAATTTAACGATATTGTCTATTATTGTTAGCAGGTCCTGTTTGAAGTTCGTTGGACTGAAAAACTAAGCTAGACGCCATGTCATATATGTCTCAATGAACCTTTCTTTTCCTATTGTTCTTCAAATCAGAAGGCAAATCTAGGTATGAATATTTGAGTATATTACTTCTTTTGTTTTCATAGTTCAAATTGTTTTCATAGTTCAAATCCGATTCTTCATTTTAGTTATGGGCTTCCAAAATAATGCCTACGTAATTTCTTATCCGATATTGGCATTAAAACTACATATGTCTAATGTTAAATCAACAACACTTTCTAAAGATAAAACTTAACTATTTTGCAATTAAATAACCAATTTATTAGAATTAATTTAATCCTGATATAGTATCTAAAAAGTAAAAGTACTTAATATATCTTGTAATAAAAATATGAATATGATAAAATATTCAAGTCTAAGTTCATTTACAATAGTTTTAATTCTTCTAAATTTGAATAATATAGTTTCGTATAGCGAAGAAGATTTCCCAAAACAAACTACTAAAAGAAATAATACAAATTTTGATATTTCTACATTAGTTTTTGAGCCCGGTTCCCGTCCTTTTAATCTTACATATGCGGATTGGACAACTAAATGGTGGCAATGGGCATATTCAATTCCAAAAAATATTCATCCTGCCTATGATGATATTGGAAAATTCTGTAATGAGGGTCAGAAAGAACCTGTCTGGTTTTTCCCAGGTACCTATCAACATTCAGTTGTACGCTATTGTGAGATTCCTTATGGTGTAGGAATATTATTTCCTATATTAAATTCTGAATGTTCATTTGCTGAATATCCAAAAATGAAAACAAAAGAGGAATTAAGTAGCTGTGCTAAAAAAGTACAAGACACAATAGTTCCAGAGTTAGCTACACTTAATGGTATAAAAATACCATATCTAGAAAATTATCGTATTCAATCAGATATTTTTAATTTTACGTTACCTGAAAATAATATTTTAGATTTACCATCAGAGACTACTCAAGCAATTTCTGATGGAAATTGGGTATTTTTAAAACCTTTACCTCCTGGAGATTATGAACTTAAATTTAAGGGAAACATTAAAACTACAAATAATGAAACAAATGGTAGTTCAGACAATGACGAATTTGCAGGACCCATAGGTTGGAATTATACTACTACGTACATATTAATGGTAAAATAATTAATCCTGAACTAAATAGAATCCCTTTCTAGGTCTATAAATTTGATTTGATTTATTTTATCTATAAATTCACTAAATTTGACATGTTTGTAGGAGAAAGACAAGAATTGATAGAGTTATTTAACCTTACTTCTACAGAGAAAATATTCTTTAGCTTTCTGTTTATATCCTAAACCTAAATTATACCATGTATTATAATTAAATGATCACGATACTTAGAAAATGATTTTAAATAATTTACTTATTTTTATCTATAACTTTTATAGTATCATTTTATTTAATAACAATATTTTTTTACTGATTGATTCGCTTTTGCTATGGATTTTTATATTATCTACAAATTTTCATTTATTATTTTAAGTTAAACTATAATTTATTTAGTAATTACAACTAACGTTCTTCTAACAGTTAATTTGATATAGATAAAAACTTAATTTCATGCATGACTTTACAGCCTTTTCCATTTATTTTTATAATATTTTCCTTCATACATATTAATATTATTTTCGGTCAAACTGATACTTTTGAAAAACCAATTTCAATGGATTTAGCAAATGCGGAGGATTTAGTTGTTATTATATTTTTTCTTCTAATTGGAGCTTTTATTTGGAAATTAACTCATAAAACCAAAGAGAGACGCTATTTCTCTGCAGAAGTAAAAAAACAAGTAATAATAGACCAGAAATACAAATGTGCTATCTGTAAAAAAAGTATAGGAGTCTGGGATTATGACCATAAGGATGGAAATAGGTCAAACAACAAGATATCTAATTGTCAAGCATTATGTCCAAATTGTCATGCTAAAAAGACACGGGGTTTGTTAAAGGCTAAAGAAAAGTCTCAATTCCGAGTAAAAAATATTCTCATTATAATTATAATTATAATATTTTTTGTATTTTTATTTTATTATAGTATGCAGAAGAATGATATTTTATTGAAGAATGAAATTTATTAGGTGTTACGCAATTACAATAGAGAAAATAATTAGCATGATTTTAGCAGTTTAGAATTTAATAATTGTTTTAGTTACTTGTCAGATGAATATTTCATTAACGGTCGTTTTGACAATGTTTTACCATATTTTTTATAATTTTTAATTTTTACATAATTCACATGATAAAAAATATTGTTCTGTTGAAGCATCGAGTATTTAAACAGTTGTTGGTAATT
>DASQLB010000307.1:0-7862 GCA_035630235.1 Nitrososphaeraceae archaeon
TCTACAATTTACGGAAATAATATTTATGATGTTGCTACTTGTATAGCATATGTTAATACTTTATTATTATAAATAAATATTTTTAAATATTTAATGTAGAAAGCCGGCTGTGTTAATTTAAGAAAATACTACTACCATCTCCTTTATTATTTGAATAGGATTATTCTTTGCTAGTATAGTATTAATGTACATTGATACAAATAGTTCTACCCAGTTATACACATGACCATTATCACAATCTCTTCTTTTACTATTGCATGGGTAATAGTCATCAAAAGATTCAACTCTATCTTTAAAATACTGTACTACCCTTTCGATAAGGCTCTTTTCCAAATGAGAATGTAATCTATGTTTCAAATGTAAAAATGTACAGGCTTGAGGATACCATGTACCACCATCAGAGTAAACTGTATGCTTTCCATATTTCTCAACTAATGATCTAATGAACTTTTCAGCAACAAACATGTTTCTCTCTTCTGAAATATAGATTCCAAGCACAGATTTGTCAATTGGTTCAATATAGATCCATACCAGAAATGTTGATTACCAATCTGAATGACTGTTTCATCTTTATGAAAGCAGAAGTTCTTTTACGTTTGTAGACAGAATATGAACCAAATCTCTGTATCCAATTCCATACAGACATATAGCTTCGTTTCTTATCCCTAAATATTACTAATACTTAGATGTATTACGTAAACTTAAACCAAGAAAGTACAGATAAAGAGAATACATTACAATAACAGTGGATGTATATTTCTCTCTAATCTAATTTACATACTAATTAGGAATAGAGCATTCACAGCTAAATCTATATCGTTAAGTTAACACAACCAGAAAACCTAATTATTAAATAAGATAAAATAAAAAAAGATTAAACATGATTTGTTTGTCAAACAAACCATCATTATAATGGTTTACCAGTGATGTTTCTCATCTGGAATTAAACCAATCTGTTCTCTTTCAAAGTATTTTTCCAATTCTTGTGTCCAACGTTCTTTTGCAGAAGCTCCGCCAAGTCCTTTCCTTCTTAGCCAAAATGAAATTACTCCAAGTAGGAAGACCGCAAATAAAATTGTACCGAAAATATACACCATAACGTCGTAGAACAATGGATCATAGTTTGGACCTATTTGTTGAATTAGACTATTAAATCCGTTACTAATCATTGCACTGAGATTGGTTATAGCACCTACTACCATATCATATAGCAATCAAAGGCTGTGATATATACATTTTGGTATTTAATATTCCATTAAAACTTTTAAATAAGATATAATTTGTTGGAAAAGTTGTCCGAATTTTAAATTATAAAATTATATGATTATTATAAATAATATTAATTAATATTAATTAACCTATAATCGAATGAATAATTTTTTCAAATAAAAAAAAATTAGTATTTAGCTGGTTCTCTATGTCTACTTCTACTCATAGCAAAGAATGCACCTGCAACTCCACCGAATATTACTACTAGTACTACTATAAATATAGCGGTTTGACTAGAATCTGCACTTAACATTGATGTACCTGAACCATAAGCTCCTTCTTGTCCAGCACTTGAAACCTTTTCTTGTGCTAGTTTCAATTCTTCTTCTAGATTTGAACTACCGGCATATTGTGCTACCGCTGATTGGAATCCTAAGAAAGTAGTTCCTATCACCATTACTATTGCAGTCGCTATCCATATATTTGGTTTATTCATCCTAATCTTCACTTTTAATTTCAATTATTTAACTTTTATTATACGAAACGAGATAATTAAGTAACATTTAAGATATACAAAAAAATTAATATAATATGGCTCGTACTCATGCTCATACTCATGGAAAATCTCATTCAATTAGGCCGGCAACTAAAGATGCTCCTAGTTGGATTAATCAAAAACCAAAGGAAATAGTAGAACTTATTGTGAAATTATCTGATGAAGGATTATCACCAACTGAAATTGGATTAAAACTTAGAGATGAATATGCTATTCCCCTTGTTAAACCAATACTAGGAAAATCCATTACAACGATTCTAAAAGATAATAACATTAGCTCCACAATGCCTGAAGATTTAAATAGACTATTACAGAAAGCGTTAGGACTTCAAAAACATTTAAAAACTCATAATAGCGATCATAGGAATGTTCGCTCTTTAGAATTAATAGAATCAAAAATTCATAGGATTTCTAAATATTACAAATACAATGGAAAGATTCCTTCAAACTGGAAGTATTCTGCAGTAATAGCACAATTAGAATAAATAATAATGGTTAAAAAAGAGCTTGAAACTGCTCTTAAATTCAATAGCGAAAGAATATACTCAAATATTGATAAAGACATTTTTCTAATTTCTAGAAGAAATTGTGATGGATTAATATCTGGTACAATCATATCTACAGCATTATTAAAATTAGATACAAGATTTACTTTTCGAACGATTGATTATTTAGATCCTGATACTGTCGCAAGAATAATTTCTGAAGATCATGATTTTAATATTTTTATAGATTTAAATATAGAGGATATTGGAAAAATTAAGAATCTGAAAGACAAGTTCTTAATCATAGATCATAATCAAATATCTCAAAATTTAAAAGACTATGAGGAATATTTACTAAATCCATACATACATGGCATTAATGGAAAAAATGAAATATCATCAGGAGGGCTAGCCTATTTAATAGCGGAAAAATTAAATAAAGGAAATAAAAAGTTGTCACTTTTAGCTATAGTTTCTGCATTAGCAGAAAAACAAGATATAGGAGTGAAAAAATCATTAACTGGATTAAATTCCGAAATTGCATCAGTTGCCTCATCAACCGGAAATGTAAATATTAAGACAGATTTAGTTTTTAATACTCTTAGATATAGGCCCATACATGAAGCATTAGCTTATAATATTTCACCATTTATAGAAGGTGTTACATGGAACAAAGAAAATTGCTATAAAATTTTGAAAAATTCAGGGATTAATACTCATAAGAATGGCAAATTGAGAACTTTTGGAGAAATATCTGAAGAAGAAAAAAACATTATTTTAGACGCAATCACTAAATTTATTTTTTTATCAAGTAGAAATAATAGTAACAAAGAGATTATTGAGAATATTTCCAACGAACTAGTAAATCAATTATACGAATTTGTAAAAGAGGATAATAATAGTATACTACATGATGGAAGAGAATTTGCATTTGTGATCAACGCTTGTATAAGAAATATGAAGTCTGAATTAGCAATTGGGATATGCATGGGAGAGAGAAACAATACATTAATAGAAACTGAACAATTGACTAATAGTTATAAAGCTAATATTGTTAACTCATTAGAAAAAATTTTTAAAGAGAAATGGCGCTTGATTGATAATGGTTCATTTGTATTTATTAATGGGGAGGGTCTTTTAACAGATGACATTGTAAAAGAAATCGTTGTAATTTTAAGTGAATCAATAACTTTTAGAAAAAAATGGTTTTTTTTAAGAACTTTATCAAATGATAATAATTATAAATTTTATAGCATAAAAGGGAATAACTGTGATTTAAAATTTGATATTGATTCCATATTAAAACAATCCCCAGATATTATATCTCAAGTAGATAGAAGTATTTCTAATATGCATACCCTAAAAGTATCTTATTCAAAAATTGAAGAATTCACATCTATCATAAGAAACGGAATTTCACAATATGAAAGAAAATCATCATGATTGTAGAATATCAATTAATATTGAAATAGAGTTTGCAAAAGAAAATGAAAGAGATGCAATTTTGAATTCTTTATTGCCTGATAATATCAATTTTCCTGATGAGCTTTCTATGAAAATGTCAGTAAATAATAAATCTTTGATGATTAATACATCTTCAACTAAAATTGATACCCTAATAAGTACCATAAATGAGATACTACATCATATTTCTCTTGCTAAAAAAGTGATAAACCATGATTGATCCGAAAAATCTAAGAGATAATTTAGACAAAATTATAGATATGCTAGATAAAAGAAATGTAAAATTTCCTTTAAATGATTTAATAAATTTAGATAAAAAACGTCGCGAATTAATCGCAAGCCTACAATTAGAGAGACATAAAAAAAATAATATTGCTAATAACATAGCTGTGAAAAAAAGGGAAAATGAAGATATTTCTACTTATATTAAGCAAATGGAAGAGACAGGGAAGAGAATCAAATTACTAGAAGAAAAAATCTCTGGTAATAATTCAAAATTTTATAGTTTGATGATGTTACTTCCAAACTATGTACATGATTCCGTTCCAGTTGGAAAAGACCAAACAAATAATGTCATAATTAGAACTCATGGAACAATCAAAAAATTTGATGATACAATAAGGAACCATGTTGATATTGGAGAAAGCCTCGACTTAATTGATATTGAAAAAGCTGCAAAGATATCAGGATCACGATTTTATTTTTTAAAAAATGATTTAGTAAAACTAAATCATGCAATAATAAGTTTCGCTCTTGATTTTATTTATGAGAAAGGATATACATTATTACAACCGCCATATATGATCAGAAAAAATGCAATGGAAGGAGCAGTAATTTTAGAAGATTTTAAAGATGTGATATATAAAATTCAAGATGAAGATCTATTTCTGATCGGAACTTCAGAGCATGCTATGGCTGCAATGCACATGGATGAAATATTAGAAGGTTCTAAATTACCTCTAAGATATGCAGGATTTAGTCCCTGTTTTAGGAAAGAAGCAGGAGCCCATGGAAAAGATATGAAAGGGATTTTCCGGATTCACCATTTTGATAAGGTAGAACAATTTGTCTATTCTAGACCAGAAAATTCTTGGCAAGAACATGAAAGAATGCTAAATATTGCAGAGGAATTTTATAAAAAACTCGGAATACCATATAGAGTAGTTCTATTATGCTCTGCTGATTTAGGCAAGATATCATCTAAGACATACGATATTGAGGCATGGATACCAGCACAGAAAAATTATCGAGAGATAGTTTCATGTTCAAATTGCATTGATTATCAGGCTAGAAGATTAAGAATAAGGTTTAGAGATAAATCAAATGAAGAGACGAAGTTAGTCTATACATTAAATAGCACACTGGTAGCAATTCAAAGAACCTTAGTAGCAATTTTAGAAAACTATCAGACAAATAATGGAGTGATAATTCCAGAGATTTTGCAAAGCTATATGGGAGGAACTCGAGAAATTAAATCAAAATAAATCGTCTATATATTGTGTATTTATTAAGATAAATATAATTACAATAATAAAGTATATTCAAATTATTTTAACAAGATAATAAAAATCAAGAATAATGAGTTATATTTAACTAATCTAAGATTGACAAAACATTTAATTGATTTCTTATCTTTTTAGAGAAATTATTTAATTCGTCTTCGTTTGCGATATATCTGGTAGGCCATTTCCCATAAGAATTATCATTTTTAAATCTGGGAATAATATGAACGTGTACATGAGGAATAATCTGATTAGCTGATTTTCCATTATTTTGTCCTATATTAAACCCATCTGCAGAAACTGCTGAAACTACTGCTTTAGCTATAATACTAACAAGAGAGTATAATTTCCCTACTTCTTCATGAGGCATTGAAAGTAAATTATCATAATGTATTTTTGGAATCACCAATGTATGTCCATTACTAATTGGATATTTATCCATCAATACAAAAAAATGATTATTATCATAAACTGTTATTCCCTCACTAGTTCCATTAATTATTGAACAGAAAATACACTTATAATTACCACTATTGTTAATCATAATAACTTTTTCTATCATTACTAATATTACTTTTATTTCTTGGTATCCCGAATGCAGTTTTAAATAAGTATAAAAAATTATAGCCAATTTTAAATATAGCTATTTCCTCCTATCTTTTACATAATGGCAGAAACTATCGAGATAGAGAATTTTAATGTACTTTTCTCATTTAATTGCCCTAAATGTGAATACCATAATGATGAAATATCTGTTGCTGATTTGACTAATGGAAGTGTTGAGTGTGGAATGTGTGAGACTATCTTTAAGATTGAAGGGATTGATACATTAAAAATTACCGCTACTATAGAATAAACAATATTTATACTCTATCTCATAATTATGAAGGAAAAACTCTTAAAATAATACTTTTGTATTCTTATTTTAATGGAATTACCCAGTAGAAAAACTCTTGAAGGACCATCTAGGGCACCTCACAGAGCTATGTATAAAGCAATGGGATTAAAAGACAAAGATTTGGATAAACCTATTATTGGTATATCTTCTACTTGCAATGAAGCAACACCATGTAACATACATTTAGGTAAACTTGCACAATTTGCAAAGAAGGGAGCATCAGATGCGAATTGTACTCCTAGAGAGTTTACTGCTATCGCAGTATCTGATGGTATAGCCATGGGACATGAGGGTATGAAAGCCTCATTAGTTAGTAGAGAAATAATAGCAGACTCGATAGAGATCATGATGAGAGCACATCAATATGATGGTTTAGTGGGAATTTCAGGTTGTGATAAGAGTTTGCCAGGCACATTAATTGGCATGGCTCGATTAAATTTACCTTCAATTTTTGTTTATGGAGGAACAATAATGCCTGGAAATTGGCACAATAAGGATGTAACAATACAAGACGTTTATGAGGCTGTTGGTTCATTTGACGCAGGCAAAATCAGTATAGAAGAATTAATTCAACTAGAAAATGTTGCTTGTCCATCCGCTGGTTCTTGTGGTGGGATGTATACTGCAAATACTATGGCATCTGTTAGCGAAGCTTTAGGAATGTCGTTGCCTGGTAGTGCTTCTCCTCCAGCAGAGAGCGAAAAGAGAAATAAAATTTGTTATGAAACAGGAAAGACTATTGCAACTCTCATAGAAAATGATATTAGTCCAAAAGACATAATGACTTTCGAAGCATTTGAAAATGCAATAACTATTGTAAATGCATTAGGAGGATCGACAAATGCAGTATTACATCTATTAGCAATAGCTAAAGAAATGGGTGTAAATTTAATTTTAAAGGATTTCGAACGAATACGAAAACGTACTCCTCATATTGTGAATATGAGGCCTGGTGGACTATACGTTATGTTAGATTTGGACAAAATCGGTGGGGTGCCAATTGTATTAAAAACATTATTAAAAAATGGGCTCATAAATGGAAAGACATTAACAGTTACTGGCAAAACAATGGAACAAAACTTGGAGTCGTTTAACTTAAATTCAAATATCGATGAAAATATTTTGAGTCCTTATGAAAATCCAATTGAGAAAGAAGGAACAATAAAGATTTTAAAGGGATCTTTAGCGCCAGATGGTGCTGTAGTAAAGATTGCTGGAATGAAGTTAACCAAGTTCGTGGGTAAAGCAAAAGTTTTTGAGACTGAAGAGAATGCATTTAGGGCAATATCAAAAAATAGAATTGTTGAAGGTGATGTAGTAGTAATAAGGTACGAAGGTCCTAAGGGTGGTCCAGGTATGAGGGAAATGCTAGCTGTTACCGCAGCATTAGTAGGACAGGGCCTTGGAGACAAAGTATCAATGGTAACCGATGGAAGATTCTCAGGTGCAACAAGAGGATTTATGATAGGACACGTATCTCCCGAGGCTATGGTTGGAGGTCCTATTAGTTTGGTAAAAGATGGTGACCTCATTGATATTGATGTCAAAAAAGGACTTGTTGATCTCTTGATATCAAAAGCTGAATTCAAAAGAAGAGAAAAAAAATGGAAGCCTATAAAACCACATTATAAAAGTGGTGTATTGGCAAAATATGCATCTTTAGTAAATTCTGCATCGGAAGGAGCTATAACTAGACCAATAATAGTTCATGATAAAAAAGATCGTTAATGAAATTGTACTTTCATCTT
>DASQLB010000308.1:0-2240 GCA_035630235.1 Nitrososphaeraceae archaeon
TTTTAAACTATCTAGAGCTTTACTCTCTCCTTGAGCAATAAGCTTTTGAATTGTATTAACTGAAAATTCAGCATTTTGTGTTGAATGAGGGGATTCACTATTTTCTCTGCTAATTCTTTTTATATCCAAGATTTTAGCACCAAATTTCTCTACTAATATTTTATGTTCTCTTTCGATATATTCTATTATATCCTTATCTCTCTTTGAATGATCGTATTCCTTAAAAACATCATATAATGTTTCAATTAAATTAATATGTCGGGTTATAAGTTTACTTATTTTTCTGAGACTTAGGTCCTTATCAGTAAACATTATGTCTTTGGCTCTTGATTGAACTTCACTCATGTTTGTTGGAAGTCTGTCTATTTTTCTAGGATAGTTTTCAATTATAAAAATATTTTTATCACTACTAGGAGATGCTACCATAACTTCTCGTACTGGGGTATTACTTAACAATGAACCATCCCATGCATACACACCATCATCGACATCTACCCAAGGAAATCCATATTGAGGATAACCAATTGTAGCCAAGAGATGTTTCATCTGTATTTGTATTTTATAACTATCAAATATTATTGGTTGACCTGAAAGTACATCAACGGCAGTAATGATAAGACGTGGAATACTACTATTATTATTATTGTCCTCATTTGCATTATTATTATGGATGTCATCAACTTTTTTTACGTTTGGAGATAGTTTTTTAAAATCTATGTATTTTTCTAAAGTTTTTCCTAATGGCGTATTGTCATAGATATAAGTCCATTGATGTGGTAATATGTTGGAATCATGTGAATTTTTATATTGAAATACATTCCAATTAAACCAGCGAGGAACAAAGAATTTTGGTACTCCAAATATTGCTGCATTTAATGACGCTGAGGAGGATCTTTTGAAATCCAGTTGATGAGTTTGATCAACGTAATCAGAGGAAAACATATCTGGTATTACATTAACACTACTCTCTGCAATCTCTATCCAAAAGTCTTCTAAATTCTTTGCAGGATTATCGTTTTTGCTTCCAGCAGCAATTGCTCCATTAATAGCACCTATTGATGTTCCGGATATTATATTAAAATTAATATTTTTTTTTGCAAATGTCTTGAAAACACCACATGCGAAGGCACCTAATGATCCTCCACCTTGTAAAATTAAGACATTTTCAATATTTTTTTTGTGTTTGTGTTGATACATTGTTCCTCTTTACATTTTTATATGACACTCATTATATTTTGGTCTTTCCAAAAAAAATTCAAAAAGTATATACCAACAGTAGCAAAGATTTGCCAAGATTTCAGGATTTAATACAGGCGATATCAAGATTTTGTTTCGGGTCAACAGACATTAGAGAAATAACATATGGGAACTTTGAGTGTTCCGGCAACATAGATAATGGAGAAACTCGAGAGTGTACTGTTGAGGATTATATTGTATCTCTTGATGAGGTACCTATTAATGGTGATAGTAGTATTGTTTCAAACATGAACAATTTACAACAACATCTATATACAAATGATATATCTAACACTGAAAATAAAATAAAAACATCATTATCATTAACAACAGCACCTTTTATTACTGGGGTTCCTACCCATTAAGACTCTCGAGATGAAATGAGCTTTGTTCTAACGACTATGCATTTTTTGATAAATGAAAACACATTTACATTTTTTTTATATTCGTTATTTATTTAAAGTGTCTTCATATATTTCCATATTGTCTCAAAAAGAATATTCATAAAGTTGTGATGCAGAATTTCGTCTGGCAGAATAAATAAAAGATAAAAAGTACTTATTACAATAATTGATATTATTCTTTTGTATGAGAAAAGTTTACCGACGGTTTACCGACGAATATAAGGGATGGACACGAGTCCCACTCCAGGCGCTGAACTCGCAGAGTCATTCAAAACGTAATTAATTTACGGAATAAGATGGGATTTAAACCAATTAGTTGTATTCATGGATTTATGCTATTTTTATATTCAAACAAATAAAAAAATAAAAAATCAGGAAAAATAAATTCATTAAAAATTAAAGAATACCTTATAAGTTAAAAGGTTCATTTAAATATAATAATGTCTAAATTTAAAATTCAATTAAAGAAGACGGATTTTAAAGAAGGCGAATTGGTAAAAACTGAAGTAGGTGATAAATCTATTGTGCTTGGGATGATTAAAGACAGAATATATGCCATGGATTCAGTTTGTTCGCACCAAGGTGGACCACTCGAGGAAG
>DASQLB010000309.1:0-6308 GCA_035630235.1 Nitrososphaeraceae archaeon
TATACTAAAGATCAATAAGAATAATAAAGAAAATAAAGTAAAAATAAAATATCGATCGTATGTAACAACCATTGTTTGATCAGGTTGCATCTATTACCTATATAATTTTTGTAATAAATCACTCTATAAAATATTACTAACAAATTTTTCTAACTTTCTTCTTTTATCTACTGCTGTTCATTCCCAATCCAAATAATTTATTGAAATAATACATGATTTAACTTTGTTAAGGAAAATTTACTAAAAAATAAGAAAATTTATCTGATGTTATCCCTAACATTAACATAGTCTAATCAGTAGTATTAAAATTAAAATTATAATATTTTTTCGTTGATCTTTCTCTTTACCCAAAACTAATAGAATCCAAACTATATTTTGGTTTTAAAATTATCTTTAATTGAAAAGTTTTTAATCATTTATTTCGCTCTCTTTTTTTGAAAAGATATTTATTCTTTTAAATATGTTCCTTGTGGCTACATAGAAACCATTAATATAACAAGCACAGTTATACTTTGAGGAGTATAAGTAATAGATGAAGATCATTTCTCTATTCTTACTTCTTATCAATATGTATGTAATATCCTCCAAACAGCCTCTATCGGTATTGAAACAATAGTTGCGTCTTTGTTACCTTAATGATACAGAATCTTGGTGTGTATATTTTACAATTAAAATAAGTACAATTTAATTTATAGTTCAATGATAGGAAAATATATTAACGTTTCTTATTATAGAACATATATATGAAGAAGAAAAAATTCCTAGCTGCTATTGTCCAAATGGAATCTTCAATTAACAAGCATGATAATTTAATAGAGTCATTAAAATATATCAAAGAGGCAACAGATAGACAAGCAGATTATATTTTTTTCCCAGAGTTTCAAATGGCTTTTTCACCAAACACTCAAACAGTGGATGAACTTTACAATACTGCTGAATCGTTAACAAATAGTAAATTTGTAAAGAGATTATGTGAGTATTCTAAAACATATAGGATAGGAATAGTAGGTACATTATTTGAAAAAAATGCTTCTAAAACAGATAAAAAGGTTTTTGATACAGCATTTAGTACTGATAAAGATGGAAAAATCGTTTCAGTTTATAGAAAATTACACCTTTATGATGCCTTTGGTTTTAAAGAATCTTTAAAATTTAGCAAAGGAGATAAAATCCCAAAACCAATCACAACTACAATAGGTAAAATGGGTTTAATGATCTGTTATGATATAAGATTTCCAGAACTCTCTAGAATCCTTACAGTAAATGGTTCAGACATAATAGCAATACCCTCAGGATGGGTTCATGGTATAATGAAGGAAGAACATTGGATTACCATGCTTAAAGCAAGAGCAATAGAAAATGGTGTATATGTAATAGCACCAAATCAGGTTGGTAACATATTTTGTGGAAGAAGTATGATCGTAGATCCTTTGGGATCCGTTCTTACGGATTTAGGCGATAAGAGAGGAGTCGAAATTGTAGAGATTCATAGAGAAAGAATAGACGAAGTAAGGAAGACATTACCACTGTTAAAGAATCGAAGAACCGATATTTATAATATTAATACTTAATTAACTTTGCAGGACAATTAATATTTATACAAAAGTTTTTACTGTATTTTTTAGTTGGATAAAATACATTTAATATTTGCCAATTGCATTCTTTGCAGATTTTATTTGTATTCTTTATCGAACCTTGTTGTGGAATTGGAGCAGAAGCCGTACAACCTTCAGAAAAATAATTTGAGCATGAAATAAACCTTTTTTTAGTTTTTTTAGATCGGATGATTTGAAACTTACCTTTTTGACAAACAGGACACGTACCTACCAATACCAAATTCTTGCTTCTAGTCTGTTGATGTTCAATATACAAAATAGGATCGATTTTTTGAATATGATACATAGAATCAATTAGATTAGTGATTATATTATTGAGTATAACTATTCGATCTGTGACTCCTCTTTCTATATCTGCTAAATATAGTTCTAAGGTTCTGGTCAAATCAGGAGAAATTATTTTTGGGAGGTTTTTTTCCATAAAATCGATTAGAAATATACCGAGATCATTTGATTTAATTTGATTGTTATTATATACAGTAATATAATTTCTATGTATTAATATTTCTATAATATTTCCTCTTGTTGATTTAGTTCCTATCTCTTCTTGTTCCATTTTTGATAATAAAGATGAATAATTGAAATAGATAGGAGCTTCAGTAAATTTTGAATCTTTAATGATGGCTGTATTTATTAATGTATCTCCTATTTTAAGGGCTGAATAGTCAACCGTGCTATCACTATAATTATAAAATGAACTATAAAACTCAATCCATCCTTTTAAAAGTATGTTTTTTCCTTCTAAATCAAATAAAAAATTATTATTTACTAGAATATCTATTTTAGTTTTTTTAAAAATAGCAATTTCACCGAATGTGGCAAAAAATCTTTTTACTATAAGATCATAAACTTTTGATTCAGCAGAGTTTAGATTTATAGGTGTTATTCCGGTCGGATAGATAGCCGGATGAGCAGGATCATTTTTTGTACCATTATTTGGATAAAGATTATTCTGATTTAATAATATAGTAACATATTTTTTGTATAAACTTGAAATTTTTTCCAAATCATTTAATATTTTTCTATAATTTATCCCAACTGGAAAGATTTGACTATTGGTCCTTGGATAAGAAATAAGTGCTTTTAGGTAAAGTTTCTCAGCAATCGAAAGTGTATAGTTTGGTGAATACTTAAATAATCTAAATGACTCCTTTTGAAGATCTCCTATGTTAAATGGGTGTAACGGTTTTAGATATTCTTTGTAGGTACTAATTTTATTTACAATACCATTTTTACCAGTACACTGATCTATAATACGGTTTACTGTTTTTATTGTGTCTATTTGTTTTTTTTCAAAGAAAAAAATAAAAACTTGCTTATCTTTTCTAAAATGAGCTTTTATACTCCAAAACGGGATTGGTATAAAGTAGTTAATTTTAAGATCTCTATCCACTATAAACTTTAGAGTAGGCGTTTGAACTCTTCCAACGGTTAGATAAGAATATCTATGTTTTATTTTTATGACACTGGAAACAGCCATAGAAAAATTTATTCCATAGATATAATCTAATAAATGTCTAAACATTCCTGCATAGGCCATACCTCTATTAGCTTTTTCTAATGCAAAAAAAGATTTGTTTATATCGTCACAAGTTAAAGTAGACAATTTTGCTCTATGAGAATTACCATAGGCTTTACTACATACTAATTCTAATATATTATATCCAATCAATTCACCTTCTTGATCATAATCGCATGCATGAATAAAATTATCAGCATCTTTCGCAAATTGGCCTATTAGTTCTATGAGGTTTTTTGAATTTTTATTGTGTGGTTTGGATATTGGCGACCAATATAAATCAAAAATAGGAAATATTTTTCCTCTCTTCTTATTATCAGTTAAACCATACAGATGCCCTTTGGTTGATAGAATTACATAACGTGTGTCATCCTTAGTAATTACATCAAAAACCATATTACCTTTTATTTTTGTTTTTTTAATCTCCGATGTTCCTAGAGCTAGAGCAATTCTATTAGCTACACTTGGTTTTTCACATATTACAAGAGAATATTTTTTATCTTTTAGATTGAAATTTAAATTAGGGATTTTTACATCTTTCATTTACCTATATTTAATTTTTATAATGAAATCATGTTTTCAAATACAACAAGTAAAGAACCCTATTTTAAAAGGGCTTAAAATAAAGTACATAGCAGAAAAGATATAAACAATATTTAATCCACTCAAATTATGCGTATAACAGTTTCAGCAATAAAAGCAGATATTGGAGCAATTGGTGGACATACCAGACCTAGCGATGAATTACTTGAAGTTGTTAAAAACTTTATTGAAAAAAAAGGAACCGAACTCGTCATAGATCATTACATTGGATATAGTGGAGATGACATTCACATTATCATGACCCATAAATTTGGCACAGATAACGAAAAAATTCATAAATTAGCATGGGATGCGTTTAGTGAAGGAACAAAAACAGCTAAAAATCAAGGGTTGTATGGCGCTGGACAAGATTTGTTAAAAGATTCTTTTTCTGGAAATGTTAGAGGTATGGGTCCTGGAGTTGCAGAAATAGAAATGGAAGAACGGCCAAGTGAAGTCTTTTGTATTTTTGCAGCTGATAAGACAGAACCTGGTGCATTTAATTTTCCATTTTGGAGAATGTTTATCGATGCTGGAAGTAATACAGGACTTTTAATAAATGAAAAACTAGCAGCTGGAGTAACCTTTAAGATCATGGATGTCATGACGGGGAATATTGCAGATTTAAAAATGTGGGAGGATAAACCAGAGTTGGAAGCTGCTTTAATGTTTCCTGGCAGATATGTGGTTCATTCGGTATATTCCTCAGAAGGAGATCAAATTCTTTCTGCATCAACTGATAGACTACACAATATAGCTGGTACATATGTTGGTAAGGATGATCCAATAGCAATAGTTAGAACACAAAAGGACTTTCCAGCAACAGAAGAGGTTGGTAGTGCTTTTAATAATCCACATTACGTTTCAGGTAATACAAGAGGAAGTCATCACTTGCCTTTAATGCCAGTAAAACTTAATTCATCAGCTAGTTTAAATTATTCCATACCGATTGTAGAATGCCTAGTATTTAGTATGCATGAAGGCAGACTAACTGGTCCCCTTGATGGATTCGGAACAGTCGATTGGGACTTGCAGAGGACATGGGCATCTGAAAGAGCAATGATTATGAGAAATCAAGGATTCATTCATCCAGCAACTTTAGTACCTGATGAACTAGAATATAATAAAGGATATGAAGCAAGGATGGATAAATTAAATCAGAAATTTACATCAAACATTAACAATAAAGAAACAGAAAAATCGTTAGAAGGCAATAAGAAAAACTAAACTTCAGTCTAAAAAAGAAACACCAAATTGAAAGGACCTATTATAATTAACTGTAAGAATTACCTAGAAGTGGCTGGAGAGAAAATCATACGACTGTCAGAAATTGCAAAGAATATTTCAAATAGCAATAATGTAGAAATTATGTTAGCACCTCCACAAAATTCTTTATTTTACTTATCACAACTCGTTAAACTTCCACTTATTTGTCAACATATAGATGATGAAAAAATAGGGGCTACTACTGGGTTTATTATTCCTGAATTAGCAAAATCTTATGGAGCATCTGGTTCTCTGATAAACCATAGTGAGCACAGAATTGAATATGAATATATACAAAACCTTGTAGTCAAGTTGAGACAATTAAATATGACTTCAATAGTTTGTGCGTCAACTTCCGAGGAAGTTGGTAAATTTGCTAGGGTACATCCAGACATGATTGCTATTGAACCTCCGGAACTAATAGGAACTGGAAAGGCAGTTAGCAAAGTCAATCCATCAATAATTACTGATTCTGTTAAAGAAGCAGGCAAACATTTTGAAAACATCAAAGTAATTTGTGGAGCTGGGATAGTAGATAAGAGCGATGTTCAAAGCGCAATAAACCTTGGATCACAAGGAATACTAATTGCAAGCGGATTAATAAAATCACACGCATGGGAAGATAAATTGTTAGAACTTTGTGAAGGTTTTGAATAATAGTCCTATCAGAACTTTAACTTTATTTTCATTATAATTCTAAAGATAAAAAATTAAGCACCTACTCTTTTCATTTTTGAACCACAGCGAGGACAAGATACTTGGTTATGTTTAGCTCCACAATTCATGCAATAGTAGTTTACAGAACTGCTATTACCAAACATAGTCGCACTTGATAAGCCTAGTTTTTTAAACTGCCTCTGTCTTATATAAAAACTGAGAAGAAGAAAAACTCCAATTATAATGGGTAATGAGTAAGGAAATGGTACTACAAGTGAGATAGCAATACTAATAGCTAGAGATATCCCTAACCACAGTGCTTGGTTTAATATAAAATTTTTATTGTTAAAATCACTCATTATTTAATTTATACTCGTATGTTATTTATAAATTATTTTGATAATAGAATACAATATAAGATTTTATCTATCCATCACGTTTAAATAGTCCTAATATTCATATTTAAAATACATCGACCAAACCGAAGGGGAACAATTTACCCATGACCTAGGATATTGAGCAGATGTCCTAGGTCATACTATTATAATAAAATAGATATTTTGTTGTTATTTTTGTGGTTTCTTTTCCCATAAAATGCTAGTGTATAACATCTCTGGTACCAATTTCTTAAATGGAACCCCTGAACCTTCGTAGAATTTTGTAAACCA
>DASQLB010000310.1:0-6246 GCA_035630235.1 Nitrososphaeraceae archaeon
ATTAAGAAAAATTCAGTCAACAAATAATTAATTAGTCTCTATTTTATCTATTACCTACATCATGCAACTTGATGAAAGTAATATTGATACAACTATTCAAGGTAAAGATATTTTTGATGTTATTATTATTGGTTCTGGACCTGCTGGATATACTGCGGGTATCTATACTTCACGAGGGAAACTTAAGACCTTGATAATTTCAGGAAGTTTGCCAGGAGGACAATTAATGACCACCAGTGAAGTGGAAAACTATCCTGGATTTCCAAATGGTATATTTGGACCAGAATTAATGATGAATATGAGACAACAAGCTGAAAGATTCGGTTCTTTTATAGTTGATGATGAAGTAATAGAAGTTAACTTTAAGGAAACTCCTTTTTATGTAAAAACACATTCAAAAGAATACCTATCTAAATCAATTCTTATTTGTACTGGAGCATCCCCTAGAAAACTGGGTATTTTGGGGGAAGAGGCATATGGAGGAAGGGGAGTATCCTATTGTGCTACTTGTGACGGACCTTTTTTTAAAGGGGAGGATATTGTTGTGGTGGGAGGCGGTGATACTGCTCTCGAAGAGGCTACTTTTTTAACAAAATTTGGAAAATCAATCAAGATAATACATAGACGCGACTCCCTAAAAGGTAGTAAAATCTTGCAAGACAAGTCATTCGCTAATCCCAAAATCAAATTTCTTTGGAACAGTATAATTACCAAAATAAGTGGAGATAAAAAAATTGCAAAAATCTTAATCAAAAATTTAAATACCCAAGAGGAAAAAGAATTAGATGTAGGAGGATTATTCATTGCGATTGGACATGAGCCTAATACTAAACTCTTTAAAGATCAACTAGAACTGAGTGAGCATGGTTATATTCTTCTTAGGGAGAATACAAAAACCAGCGTTGACGGAGTTTTTGCAGCTGGAGATGTCCACGATTTTCGTTATAGACAGGCTGTTACTGCTGCAGGATATGGATGTATGGCTGCACTTGACGTTGAAAAGTGGCTAAACGAAAATAAAGATTGATATTATATCAAAAAGTATTTTATCGATTACTTTTCAAACTGTAGCTAATATTGTACACCAATAAATTTATTTACACGAAATATACTCTGAGACCTAACGATATATCCTCTACCTTAATTATGTTCAGAATGGGATAATATCCTACCTATATTATATTTTTATTCAAAAATATTTACCTTAGTAAAATAACTTTGATAAAGATTTGGCATTTTGAAGTATATTTACATATTCTTCTTCATTCAAAACATTATATTCTTTGTATAAGCTTTTAAATTTCCTGCCATCATCAGCAAAGATGCCTACTACTATTCCATTTTCTATCTTGTCTCGAATTTCGAGCATAGCCGACAAAACAGATCCGGATGAGGGACCCGCCAGTATATTCTCTTTTTTTGCTAATTCCTTCACCATTGCAAAAGAGTCTTTATTAGTTGCAGTAAACCATTCATCAACCACAATTTCTCGTCGTTTAAAAAGATCAGGCATAGAAGATTCTTCAAAATTTCTCAACCCCTGAAGTAGATGATTTTTTTGTGCTTGAACTGCAACAACTTTGATATTAGGATTCTTTTCTTTTAAATAGACTCCTGTACCAGTTATTGTACCTCCAGTTCCACATCCTGTTATGAAATGTGTAATCTTTCCATCGGTTTGGTTCCATAGTTCTGGACCAGTTCCTTCGTAATGAGCAAGATAGTTAGCATCATTTTCATATTGATTGGGCATATAGTAAATATCTGGTCTCGGAGTCGATATTGCCCTAGCTAGCGCAATGCTCTGATCCGTTCCTGCACCCACTCTTGGACATAGATCATCAGAAGTTTCATGTATAGTCGCTCCTAAATTTTTCAGAATTGATTTTGTTTCGGCACTTACTTTTTCTGGTATAACTATTTCGACTTTGTATCCCATCGAGGAAGATATTCCTGTTAATGCAATCCCGGTATTTCCTGATGTCGGTTCAATGATAATACTCTTATCTTTTTCTATCAAATGCTTTCTCTCAGCATCTTTTATCATCCAATATGCAGCTCTATCTTTAACAGAACCAAATGGATTATGCCATTCCAATTTAGCAAATAATTTTACATTTTCTGTTGAAAATGAAGATAATTCAATTAAAGGAGTATTTCCTATTTTTTTTGTTACTTGACTTTCAGTTATTGTTGAAGTCATTTTACTTCGCCTTTTTTATAATAAATTCTAAATCTGCTTCCTTTTTATCAACTGATATTAATTCATGTCCATTCCTGTTTACCCACATTGAAATATCTTCTTCTGATTGAGGGTCATCAGCAACAACTTTTATTTTTTCACCTATCGTCATTTTTTCCATTTCAATCTTAGTTCTAAAGACAGGTTCAGGACAATAAAGACCTCTTACATCTATAATTTTTCTAAAATCTATATCATCATGCATTATGAAATACAATATAAAAAATGCTGTTGCAATATAAAATGTTTATGACCTTATTTTATAGTTAATCTTATCTAAAGATATCTCGCGTTTCCTCTCGAACAATTTTTTTAATTGAACTATGATGCTTAGAATAAATAGCATTTCTAACTATTGCCACAGGAATTCCTTGACTTTTTCCCATAACAAGTTCTGCTGCACCAGCTATTTCATCAACAATTGCTATTTCAGTAACCTTCATAATTTTACCAAACATATCTCTTTTTCCCTTATAATTTTTTAAAGGATTAATTCCTGCAATACCTATTGCAACATTCGTCTGACCCATCCTAAAGGGGCGACCGAAGGTATCTGTTATTAAAACGGCAACATTTTTTCTTGTTTTTTCATATATTTCTTTTCTTATTGAATCCGCCGATTTATCTGGGTCCTTTGGCAATAACAGTACTCGATTTTTACTTTTACTTACATTACTTTGATCAATTCCTGCATTTGCACAAATAAAACCATGAAATGTTTCAGTAATTATAGTTCTATCAAATACTCTTATAATTTTTCGGGATTCTTGAAGTATCAATTCGACAATTCGAGGGTCTTTATTTATTTTTCTGCCTAGTTCTAGAGATTTAGAAGAAGGAATAACCCGGTTTAAATAAATTGACCGTCCTTCATTTTTTGAAATAATTTTTTGAGCTATGACTATTATATCGCCATTTTTAATAATTTGATTGTTATTTTTTATTGATTCTAAAAGAATATTTAATAATTTTGATTTTGCAGTAATGTTGACATTTAGGTATATAGGTATTATCTCAATTTTAAGCATTAGAGTTTATTTTTTAGATTAGGTTTTAAAATCCATTTACCGAATCTTTTTTCCAATAAATTTTTTAGTAATGATAAGTTCCTTAATTCAATTACATCATCAGCTTTATTTTTGACTAATTCAACAGGACAAAAACCTACTGTGTATCCTGCTATGTCAAATAGTTTGATATCATTAGCTCCATCAACAACCACAACTATTTCTTCTTTTTTGATTCCCCATTGTTTTATTAATGGTCTAACCAGAAGTGATTTATCTGAAGTAACTTTTAAGTCAAGACCGTCCAATATTCCATTTTTGAATATTAAATTATTAGAAAAAATTAAATCAAGTCCCAGTTCTTTCTTTAATCTGTCTGTAATAATTGTAAAACCACCCGAGATAGCAATCATTTTCCACCCTGCATCTTTTAATGCTGAACAAAGGTCTTTTGCTCCTGGCATAATTTCTAAATTTTCCCCTATTTGTTTGGCATCATCAAATTTTATGCCTTTTAATGCTTTTACTCTCTTTCTAAGGCCTTCTTCCCAATCTATGTCTCCTCTGATACCTTGTTTTGTAATATCCCAAATTTCCTTTTCCTTCGAAGGTCCAAAAACTTGGGCCAAAATAGGTAAATATTCTGCATTAAGTAATACTCCTTCAACGTCAAATATTATTAACATAGATATTTGCTTATGCGACTATCTTACCGTATATTAAGCTTGTCTGTTTAAAAAGAAGTATCCTTGAACTTACCAAATCAACATTTGACTAGAATCTAAATATTAAACCGTTACAAGTAAAAAATAAATAATATGGACCTTTATCTTTAATAAATCCTTACTATGGACATTAATCAGATAATTTTTTATTTTTTAATTATTTCACTTATGGCTGGAATTTTTTTTACATGGATTTACCTCTTATTATCTATGATTAAGTCTATTAAACAATCACCAAGATTGGAGAGAATTAAGAATATAAAAAACACGTTACCAAGAGTGAGCATAATACTACCTGCAAGAAATGAGGAACGCTATATTCGTAGATGCATAGATAGTTTAATAAAACAGGATTACCCTGATTTTGAAATAGTTTTGGTTAATGACGAATCTTCGGATAAAACTTTAGAAATAATGAACGAATACCAAAATTCATATCCTGATATTAAAGTTCTGAGTGTGAATCGGCCAGGAGAAGATTGGATTGGGAAAAACTGGGCATGTTATCAAGGATATCTAAAATCAAATGGTAATTTATTGTTGTTTACTGATGCAGATTCTTACCATTCTGAAAATACCATGTCTTTAGCGGTACAAAATATTATTTATTATGGTTTAGATGCAATAACCATTATGCCTAGGTTATTATCTTATGATTTTTTTACTAAAGTCACTCTGCCTCTTTTAACTACTTTCATGCACACAAGATTTTCTCCATTAAAGGTAAATAATGCAAAATCAAAGATTGGTTATTTTTTTGGAAGTTATTTTATTATCAAGAGGAATACATATGAACAAGTAGGTTCTCATGAATCAGTTAAAAGCGAAATAATTGAAGATGGTGCATTAGGTAAAAAGGTCAAGGAGGGAAATTTTAAATTGAGAATGGTTAGGGGTGAAAGCTATGTTCAGGCAATCTGGGCTCGAAACTCCTCTGATTTAAGTAAAGCTATGGATCGACTTCTTATACCTATGTTTAAGGAGAACAGGTTAAAATCAACCCTTTTAAGCATAGCACTTTTCTTTCTAATGATATTTCCATTTATGGTGTTTTCCTTATCATTAACTTTAAGCGTAATTCATCCCAATCAATTCAACTTTGTGATCTTACTTTTAGCTAATATGACACTGTTTATTTTAATGCTAACGAATTTAATTCAGATTAGTTTTACATTATTTTTTAATAAGCTTTATGCATTAGGTTTTATAATTGGAGCGACAATTATTGTTTCTAGATTTTTAGCCAGAATAGTAACATCAAATAGAAAAAGTGTTGTAAATTGGAGAGACAGAATATATAATATAACATCTAATCAATCACCTCAGCTATAATAGCTTACAAATTTGATAGTGAATATTTTCCTTCTTTTTGGAAACAAATTTATTTAATTGAATTACATTTTGTTCTTTCGATGCTAATATGTATCTCCAATACTCATGCATTGATTTTTTTATACCAATTCTTTTAGTAGCTAACACTAAATTAGGATTAAGCCCTTTCTCAATATACAAGTCGTTATTTATATCCGTTAAATCATAATCATTATGTTGTTTATTTATGCAAAATGCTTGAGTTATTCTTCCAGGTCCATTTGTTAATAGTTTTAGATCATTTAAATTCCTATACTCTTTCATGTACTGAATTCCTTCTTCTGGTTGTAATGCTCGTATTAATACAGCACCTGCGATTTGATTTTTGGATTTTGCAGTTACATTGAAACAATAATGATTTCCATATGTGAAATATACATACGACCTTCCTACAGGACCAAACATTCCCCTATTTCTTTTGGTCATTCCTCTATATGCGTGACTTGCTTCATCACTTTTGTAACCATATGCCTCGGTTTCTACAATGATCCCTGCTAACCTTATTTTTTTATTCTCAATTCGTATTATCTTTACCAGTCTTTTTCCTATAAGATTTTTAGCCACTTCATTGGTATCCCTCGAAAAAAAATTTTCATTTAAAAGAATATGATCCAATAAAAATAGTTTTGCAAATAAAATTATTAATAGATTTATTAGTCCGGTAGGTAATGATTGATTTAAATAGTCTTTGGTACTAGTAATTTTGTTTGCAAAAAAATTTAGGGATTAATTATGAACTAAAATTACCTTTGATACTAATACATACTCCATTTGGCTTACGGTTTTTTGACACGGTAGCAAATTCACGTTTAGGTAAGATTTACGCTTCATTCAATATTTATTTCATGCCTTTGATAACTGCATTAGCTGTTTTTTTAATCATGGGCTCTCTTTTAGTATT
>DASQLB010000311.1:0-12178 GCA_035630235.1 Nitrososphaeraceae archaeon
AATACTAAAAATGTGAGAATCATTATAGTATATTTTTTTAGGATTGCCAAAAACAAAATTATTTCCTATTAATAGTTTATATTCCATTACATCACTATTAATTAAATAACAATTAAGTTTATCTTTACGAATAATTAACATTTTCCTATCTCGTTATTCCTAAATTTAATGAATCTACAGTTTTACGGTAACTTCCTCAAGAAGGAATACTGTTTATAATATTGTTTTGGTATTCTTCATTACAATTAACAACAGATTTGATTTTACTAAGATATTTTCATTCCCATTCCGTATCCTTTACATAGATTTAAACAAAAGATTAATCCAGTTAAATCTTCTTTTTAAATTGAATTAAGTTCTCAAATAAACTTATTTTAAATAACTTCATTAATTTTAAACAGATTATATTATATAATTATTAGCCTTAAAGTCTTTTATCTGGTTAGACTTGCTAACAATTATAAATGACTCTTTTTTTTCATTTTATTCTCGCTTATAAATAAATATAATTATTCATTTATTTGAATACATCAAAATTATTTGATTATAAATTATAAAAAACACTTATAATAAAAAATAAATTAAATTATGTAGAATTAAAATTATAATATAACATTGTATTAGATACAATTAATTTCTCCTCCTAAATTGTTTACATAATTAAATACATTATAAAAATATAACTTATGTTAGTTATATTAATTTATTCTTTTTATTAATATTAGCAATTTCATCATATGAAGAAATGTATTAGCTAGAATTGAATTAACGATTTCATTTAAATATTAAACCAAAGCTGGAGGAAATATTATCTAGTTATGACAATCCTATTTAAATTGGGATACTAATTAATGCTTAATAATATAATCTTAATACTTTATTTTTCCATTACTTGGATATAGCCATTCAATGTAAATGAAACTGGCAAAATTAACATTCACTAATAGATTGATAAAATGCAAACTCGGTTAAGATAAGGAAAAAGGTAAATAAGATTGAATACTCTTTTAAACACAAGTATAAGATATTATTTCGCTATGTTAACTCCTGAAGATTTTCATAGAGAAACAAAAATAGGGATTGATTTGAAACTAAATAGCAAGCTCAAAAATTAAATAAAACTTGTAAATTAATTACTTATTGGATGGATAATATTTTTTTAGATTTCTTAACATCATATATTCATTTTTTTTCTTCAGTTCTTTGGTGGGGAATAACTTTTTTTGTATTTTTTATATTACGACCAGTTAATAGAGAGGGATCTTATTCTCTCATTCTTCCAAGAATTCATCGATTTATATTGCCGATCTCTACTATATCTATATTATCAGGTATAGTTTTAACTTTAATAAATATAAATTTTGATCCATATAGGCTTTTTAATACCATATGGGGCTATCTGTTGATTATAGGAGGCTTGTTTTCAATTCCTGTTTACCTAGTTATTCTATCCCAGAGTAAACCAGGAAATATCAAAATACAATTAAACAAAAAGAAAAATTTCAAAAAAAAAAATTTACCACCTTATTTATTATTCATTTTACTTTCAATTACTATAATTATAATGGTCTTTGTAACGAAATTGTTTTCTTAGTAAGTTAAATCCATAAAAGTTGATTTAATATATATTATAAATATTCATAACAGCTATTATTAGATTTTTATCTGGGTATGTCATCATTAATAACATTTGAAGAAGCAGCGTGGTACGATACTAGCAACAATGTTTTTTATGGCTTTTTTCCTATTAACCACTTCAAATATAGATGATGATTCTATATCAAGTATCGATTTTAAGAAAAATACATTAAATTTTTCTACTCAAGGAAATTATAACATTTCCTCTAATGTTATTCCGACCACTTATTCTACCTCTGTTGATTCCGAAGTTAACTCCAATTCTATTATCCTATTAGAAAAAATAGTAAATTATATTATTTCTATTCAGGTAGTCCATATTTCGGGGGATACAATTAAGAGATCACTTATTGCTCAAATAAATAATGCTATACTTGTCTTAAAAGATGAAGATTCGGATAATGATAAAATTATTTGTGATAATTTTGTTAATAAATTTGTATCTAACATAAAGTTGTATGAACGAATCGGAATTTTTCAACCTAATAGTTCTAGTAAAATACTTCAGGATATTTTAATTCTTAAGAAGTCGTTATGTGACTCTCATACAAAAATACCTCAATAACTTCAATATTGAAATTTAAAATTTATTATTTCCAACTCAATAGAATATATTCTGAATTATGAAATAGTACATAAAAGCTGTTTATAAATATAAATCACAGAGCTTGGTAATATTATAAAATTTTTGCTGTCAGGCAAATAACAAACAAATGGTGTAATCTGGTTAGATTATGAGATTTATTTATTAGACTCGAGGAAGAGTACGATTTCGGATTGAAGGAAATTCACGAGTTATCCTGCCTTATCTTGACGATCCTTGGGCTTTTTTAAGAGAAATCTGGCATGATGATTTTCTGATTGAATAATTAGCTCGTATCATTTATATTGTCTTTTGGAAGTATCAGAAAATCTATCTTAGCTATTCTTCAAATAGATAAACACAAAAACCATTCATAAAGTCTTAAATTTGACTTTATTTTTTATTCTTGTTACATTGGATGGTTTGTTATTATCTTATTCAAAACAATTTAATACTTTACGTCAGATCACTTCTATAATATGATACCACTTTTTATATCAGCCATAATTGGATTGGCAGTATCTGAAATAACAACCTACTATTGGAAGAAAAAACATCCCTACAAGATTTATCTCTTTGATAGAAGGATCCACCATGGAGAAATAGGCCTATTACTACTTTGCATATTATCTTTGGGAAAGATTTCTCCAGTACTATGCTCATTTATTATCGGATGTGGATTGGGGCTCGTAAAAGATGATGTGCACGACAAATCGAAATGGTTCAAGTTTCAGAAAAGGAGATGAAATATATCGTTTAATTTCGAGTAGTAGAAAATATTACCTGCATTTAATTTCATAATTAACATTAAACATTGTAATTATATTATCTATACTTTCATTAGAAGAAAATCTACAAATTGTGACCCATTTCTTATTCTTTATTACTTCAATTTTACCTTCTGAAGAATCAGAGTATTCGAATTCTATTTCAAAGTGATGTCTAAATTTGTTTTCTATCTGATTAACAATTTTTTCTGAAGCAGTAATAAAGATTTTTCTCATTTAATTTTTTTAATTTATTAATTATATTACTTTTGCTAGAGTTATCAGAATTTTCTATATTCAACGCTTATCGCATAAGAACAATGTTATCGCTTAGGAGTAATATTTATATTATTTTGTATAATTTGTTTTTTATAACAATTCTAGTAATTACTATTTTCTAGTATGTTTATAATTAAATTAGTTACTAAAAAATTATACTAAATTTGTATTATTTCAAGTTTTTGTGCCTTCTATATTCAATTTCTTTTTGTTTTTCCTCCTTCATGTGATGCAACCTTTCTTTTTCATTCAAAAACTGTTTGCCACAATTAGTACATTTTCGGATAAGTTGTTTATGGATCTCTTTTGCGTGCTTGAACAATTCTTCAGAGGTTCTAAATTTTTGGTTACAGTTAGTACAATTGTTTTTTTTCTGCAATAAAAACTTCAACATTTAATTATAAATACTATAAACTAATATTAAAATTCACCGATATTGTGAAACTTTATAATATAATTCCTTTTTTTTTAAAATATTTATAAATATGATAGGTATTGTCAATATTTATAGAATATTGTTATTACCTATTTATCGATTTCAATTCTTATAACATGATTTGTAATTAGTTTCTCTGATTTCACTATCCCTACAGAAAAAGAGTTGGCATTACTATTGATAGAAAATATTATATATTAATTAACGAAACAAACTAGAATAAAATTTAATAATCTGTAAGAGGTTAAGTTTGAAAAGGCAAACTTACTCAATTGAGTTAGATGACCGAAAATTTTCTTATTCTTGCTAAAGTTTAGTCAAGATATGAGTTCCTGCAATACAACCAGTGGAAGAAGTATAACGAGATAAATCATCGTAGTCAAAACTGTTCAACAAAGAATTATAGAATATATTAATTCTAACCAGCAGCTATATTGTAAAATTAATCAGTTTAAATTTCGATTTAACTCATTCTAAATTATAGTAGGATGTATGGGATTACAATATCATGGTATTATTATGAAAGGAAGCCAAAAGTTTCTATTGTCTGAGCATCTAATTTATAATGAGTTAATTTGGTAAATGTAGGTCCAGTGGTAATTGTGGCGACATTTATATAATATACCTACTGAAAAACGTCTAAAACTTTTAAAGGAACAATCATACATTCGAATTGAGTTTTCTTTTTATAGAAAAAGTATAAATGATGCAAAGCCAAAAGAGTTATATTTTAATTGAAAAACTATAAAAATTTTAAAGAAAAATCTTCTACCTTTAAACCTTTTCTAATCGCTATACGAAAAATTTATTATAATAAGGGCGAACTCTCAAGATTCTATATAGTTGGCGGAATTGGACTAATCATAAATTACGTAATATCTTATTTCTTTTTTACTTATTTTCACCTTGATCATATTCAATCGAGTATATTTGGAATAATAGTTTCACTATCTTCTAATTTTATGCTTAATAAAATTTGGACTTTTCAGGATAGAAATATGAGATATAATATAATATTAAGACAATATTTAAAATATTTTATTTTTAATTCTGTGGGAGTGATAATACAATTATCAATAGTATATGGATTCGGAAAGACTAATCTTGATTACGGTTGGGTAATCATAATCGCAATATCTGTTGCATCTATCCTAAATTATATTGTCAATAAAAAATTTATCTTTAAGAATAGTAAAGAAGTTGTAGGTATACGAAATCGATTTTGGAATTAAAAAAACATTTTATAAGTTTAATTTATAAATTAGTGTACCTGGATTTATCAAGTTTGATCGATTTCACTATTAAGTTTAAAGAAAAATATTATTAATAAAAAATCTAATTCAGTCAGGTAAAATTTATCCCTTCTAAAATAATAGAAAATTTCGATTTGATCGAGTGTATCCAGGATCTTCTTTTGGTTATTTTTTTCTTTTATCACAATTACTTGAATTTATAGTGAAAAGCATTGTGTAAATTATAAGTTAAAAGTGTTAAAAATGTGTTTAAGATAATGGGAAGAAGGAAATAATTTTTTAGTTAATAGAAATAAAGGTTAATTTTAATCGAGCATCAATTCACATTATTTACTGTTAAATTTATGATATCGGATTAATGACATAGTGTTGTAGATTTTTTTGTAATTTCTTATGAAAGAATATCAAAAAACAAATTCAATTTTCTATAATAATATTTTTTAGCAGGATAGGTTATTAAGATAAAAATATTATATTGATAGAAATGCTAAGAAACGCCCCGAATGGATGGAAAATTCTTGATTCTGAACGAAACGTCTATTCTAATGAATATCTTAAACTATATGAAGATTTACTAGATATCAATGGTATTAAAAAGATATACATAAGAGGAAAAAGAAAAAACTATTCTACAGTAGTCCCATTCCTTTCAATGGATAAAATTTTAATGATTAAGAGTTACAGACATTTAGTTGATTCATTACAATTTGAAATTCCATCTGGATATATAGAGGATTATGAGTCTCCTAAGGATGCTGCAGTTCGAGAATTTCAAGAAGAAACTGGTTATAAAGCTAATAAGATTTTATTTGTTGGAGAATATACTTTAGATTATTCTATGTTCGAACAAAAAGGTTACATATTTGCAGCTTATGACCTTGTAAAAAAACAGGAACCACGTCTTGGATTAATGGAAAATATAAAAACTGAGTCATTAACTACAGTTGAGGTAAAGGAAATGCTAACTAATGGAAAAATTTTAAATGCTGCATCGATCGTTGCCCTGTATAGATCGCTTGATTTTCATGATAAAAATATGAGATAAAAATAGTTTTATTGTTTAAATTCCTTTAAAATCTTTTCAAAAATATTTAAACCTTTTGAGATTTCATTTTCCGTAATAATAAGAGGAGGTAAAATTCTAATTGTTTTAACACCGGATGGAATAACTAATAATTTATTCTTAAATAGCTTGTATATTATTTTGTCTCGGATCTCTTTTTTAAGAAATTCGACTCCTAACATTAATCCAAGTCCTCTAACATCCATTATTATATTGTACCTGTTTTTTAACTCCATAAGATTTTTTATCAAAAAATCTCCAGATTTATTTACCCTTTCTAACAATTTTTCTTTAGAAATAATATCAATCGTTTTCATTCCAATAGCCATATCGATTCTGCTACCTCCTCCCCATGTACTAGATAGTACTCCAGGTTTGTGTGGTTCCAATTTCTTATCAAATACTACAGCTCCTACTTGCAGAGCTTTTGCGATTGTTACTATGTCTGGTTTGATATTATAATGTTGATACGTCCACCATTTTCCTGTTCTTCCTAAACCAGTCTGTACTTCGTCTATAATGAGAGGTATGTCATATTTTCTAGATACCTTATTAAGATTAGCTATAAATTTTTTACTTGCTACATTTACTCCTCCTTCTCCTTGAACTAGTTCGGTTATAATAAAAGAAATTTTATTCTCATTAACTATTTTTTGAATAGTGTCTATTTCAGGATCATTATTTGTAATGCAAAATTTTATCCTTTTCGTTGGGAATTCAGGAAAATTAGACTTTTGTACTTCCTTACTAAATGTAAAAGCAAGTGCACCTAAAGTTCGTCCATGAAATGCGTTTATGCAAGAAATACCTGGTAATGGTCCATTTCTTCTGTATGCAATTTTAATTGCATTCTCTACTGCTTCTGCACCACTATTTATAAAAAAAAGTTTTGAATTTGATTTGCTAATCGAAAGTAATTTTTCCGCCAGTTGACTATGTTCTTCACAATAAAAATCTTGTCCTGCGATTTTATGTGCGCCTATACCTACATATCTTTTTATAATTTCATTAAGTTCTGGATGACTATATCCTAATGGACAGGAGGCAATATTAGAAGTAAAATCCAAATATCGTTCTCCATCTACATCTTCAATGTAACATCCTTGACCACCCTTAATAACTAAAGGATAAACAAATGTTGAATTATATACAAGTGTATTTAATTTATTTATTATCGATAAAGATTTTTTCTTCTTCATAAAGTTACCCTGATTAGTTTTATTATTACTAGGCATATCAATCGTAATGGTAATTGATAATAAACTGTTTAATAAATATAAGATCTATATTATTTACATGAAGTTTATGAATGAACTAACCTATGAAAATTATATCAAAAGAAATCAGGAGGATATATTCCATACTAAATTTGATAATGCAGTTGAATCTTTAACAAAAGAATTCAATAATGAAGATTACCCCGTTATTATAAATAACGAAAAAATATACACAAGAGATAAATATCAACATATTTCTCCAGTTGACCGACGCATTAAACTTGGATATGTTTCCAAGATATCAGATCGACTATTAAAAGAAGCTATAGATTCTTCATTCCAATCATTCAAAGAATGGAGTATACTTGAGTATCAAAAGAGGATTAGAATTCTTAAAAATTCAGCAAATACTATTCGATCTAACAAGTTTCAACTTGCTGCATTATTAACCTTTGAAAATGGCAAAAATAGATACGAATCTATTTCGGATATTGATGAAGCGATAGACTTCATTAACTATTATTGTAGTGATATGATCAAAAATGATGGTTATGTTACTAAAAATACATCAATAGAAAGAACCCAAAAAAATATTAGTATTATGAAACCTTATGGAGTATGGGCTATAATATCCCCTTTTAATTTTCCTGCTGCGATATTTGTAGGTATGAATATAGGAGCGATTATTACAGGAAATACTGCTGTGGCAAAACCAGCAACTAATACACCTATAATAGGTTACAAAATCGTAGAAATAATGATAAAATCTGGTTTACCACCTGGGGTATTAAATTATATTACCGGCGACGCTGTTAAAATTGGAAAAACAATAATCAAGAGTAAAAAGATCTCTGGCATAGTTTTTACTGGGTCCAAAGATGTTGGATATACTCTTTATAAAAAATCAGCCAATGTAAAATCTAGACCTATAATTGCTGAATTAGGCGGAAAAAATCCTACTATTGTTACGGAGACTGCCGATTTGAACAGAGCAGCTGAAGGAGTAAGTCGAGCAGCTTTTTCCTATGGGGGACAAAAATGCAGTGCCTGTTCAAGGGTCTATGTTCATAAAAATGTCAAGAAACAATTTATAGAGAGATTAATATCAAATGTGACAAAAATAAATATAGAAAATTCTGATAAAAGGAATTGCGATTTAGGACCGTTGATTAACTCTGATGCCTTTCTAAACTTTAAGAAATATGTAGATATAGCCTCACATGAAGGAAAAATTCTCTATGGAGGAAAAATTATGAATGATGGTGAATTAAAATATGGATATTACGTTACACCAACGATAGTAGAAGGGGTACCTTTTGATAATGTTCTTTTAAAGAAGGAGTTGTTCTTGCCATTTCTATGTATTAATGAATTCAATCAATTTGCTGAAGCTCTCAACTTGTGTAATAAGTCTGAATACGGATTAACAGCTGCGATTTATTCGAAGGATAAAAAGGAAATAGATGATTTTGTAAATAATATAGAGTCAGGAGTTGTATATGTAAATAGACATAAAAGCTCAACTACAGGCGCTCTTGTTGGGAATCAATCTTTTGGAGGCTGGAAAAATTCTGGTATTTCTGGAAAAGGAACAGGTGGAAAATATTATCTTACACAATTCATGCGGGAACAAAGTCAAACTATAGTAGAATAAAACTATTACTTCTAATTTTCTATGTATAATTGATGCATTTTCTATGTCTTATACTTGAACTTTTTTTGTCATTATAATAGATGTGAACCTTTTGAAATAATATACTTATAAATCCATGTATTAAAGAAAATTCTAATGAATATAAAACGACCTATAGGAATAACGATAATTTCTATCTTAATAATACTTAATGGATCATTCCTATTATTTAGTGGCATAGTTACTTTTTTTCTTGCCTCAAATTTTGCTGCTCATCTTGATACCTTAGATTTGACTTCTTTGATGTTAGCCGAAACAAATAATACTATTTTGAGTAATAATGATCCTAACATAGTCAAAAATTTTAGTTACTTTCTTTATCTTATAGCAGTTATTATAACTTTATTTTCCTTAATTCATTTCATTATAGCCTATGGACTTTTAAAAGGGAAATCATGGGCGCGTCTTACTACTCTAATAATATCTATTATCTCTATAATAGGTAACATTCTATTAATTTTGATAATATTAGGTTTGTTCTTTACAGTAGAATCAATTTCAAATATCCCATCTGTATTATTCGGAAATGTTTTAACTATAATAATAAATACTTTAATCATATATTATCTTTTAAGAAAAGAAGTAAAAGATTACTTCGCCTATAAATCCACTAACAGATCCTCATTTTCCTCATCTTTTGATGATCTTCGATAAATAAATAATGTAGGTTAGGCTAACTAAGTTTTGGTCCTCATTATTTCACCTTGAACTATTTCATTTACTTTCTGCTCAATTTTTAGAGAGAATTGTTGAATCTCACTTTTATTTAAATGTGATAAATTATCAACAAAATCTTTTTCCCATACATTTCCTGCTTCGCGTTTCTGACCATTTGAATCAATAGTATCCCTATTACGAAGTGCGATATGAGCAAAATCGTCTTTTAATGAACCATGAAAATGCCAAATTAATGGTGGGATACTAACAACATCACCAACTTCGAGTAAAATTGTTTCTGTAGATTCAAGATTTTCAATAATATTTTCTTTGAATAAACATAAAATTCCTTTTCCACTAGTAGTAATTAAGATTTGTTCAGTTTCATGAAAATGTAAAGTAGTTAATGCACCTTTTTTAAAAATTACGTGGTACATTTCATGTTCAACCGAATTATTTTTATTTAAAACTTCTATCATATCGACTTCTCCTCTAAAATAGTCCTTATTGACTTCTTTTTTTTTGGAGAAATTAATATTTCCTTTAGTCAATATTTAATGGTTAATTTTTAAGTATATAATTCTAAGCATTAAACTGTAAGAAAGGTATTAAAAATAAAAGTGAAAAATGTTTCTTTTCATATAATTTTATTACTCATTGCAGATATCTAATCACATCATTCTATTCCTTATATTGATATTGAATAATTATTATAAATTTTACCATTTCACATCGTGAAATTTGAAGGGGAATACTCATGTAATATATTCATTGCGATCTCAATAAGCAAGCAATGGAATAACTATTTCGTGACAATATTTAGTTACTATTATTTTACAATTATACCCATTCGGAAGAATAATATAAGCTCCTGATACATTTTAAAAATTGTTTAAAATTAAATTATATTCAAAAATTGATGATAAATATTTGACTTTAAATAAAATATAAATATATAATAGAAAAATTATAAAAGAATTTACTATCATAATAGAATTTTATTATTTATATAATTTATATTATATATATTACAAATTGGTTTGGTTTAATAAATTAAATTTTTTTAACACTTCACTTGCATTATAAAGTTGACAATTTTTAATTATAATTCATTTGGATAACGTATATTTCTAAGTAGTGAAAAATGATCACATAGCCACTATTCTCATGATTTGTAATCAAAAAGTTGAAATAATGATCATTTATCATTGAGTTGATATGCTGTATTCTAATGTTGCAAATTTTAAGGAATCAAATATTGTATTATTGGGAGTTCCAGATGAATCAAAATCAAAGGCATCTAGAAAAGGAACTAGCAACGGACCAAATCAATTCCGAAAAGCACTATTCGCATCAGAGAATTTTGAGCGAGCCGGTAAAATTATACCTATATGTCCAATAAAAGGTAGCTTATATAATAAAAAAGTTTTAGATATGGGAAACGTACTACGGGAGAATTTATATGATCAAATTTCTAACATTATTTCTAAAAGTAAAATACCCATAGTTATAGGAGGTGATCATTCAATAACTACTACTACATTACATGCCATAAAAAATGTAACTGAAAAAAAAATAAATTTGATTTATTTCGATGCTCATCCAGACTTTGTAACATCCACTAAAGATTACTATGGTTCAGTTGTTAGTGATTCTCTTGATTGTATAGACATTAAAAGAAGCATGTTTATCGGCCTTCGTGCCTGTGAAGAAGAGGAGGTATTCAATATTGGACACTATGGAGCAAATATTATTAATCCAATTGACATTCAAGAGTTTGGAGCAAAAGAAGTTCTGAACAAAATCAATGAAATATGTATTAGAAATTCAGATAATAATATTTATATTTCTATAGATTTAGACTGTTTAGATCCTGCATTTGCACCAGGAGTATCGGTTCCAACTCCATGTGGAATTAATCCGCTAGAATTGACATTTTTGATCCAACAAATATTAACAAAAACTAAGATAATTGGTTGTGACATAGTGGAACTGTCTCCTTCATTTGATATTAATAATATTACTGCTAATTTTGCTGCTCGGTTATTTAAAGAAATTTTAGGCTCAATAATAGTATGATTTTAAATTTTTTAGGAACAAACTTTATAGTTTAATAATAAGATTTCCTACAGGTCTAAATTATGTATATTTATTGCAAAAAAATTCAATATCTTATAAGATAAACATCTTCTCAACGAATAAACTTAAAAATAGTATAGTATAGTATAATCTTGCTATTACTTTAAAAAAATAATTATATACCTATTTTTTGGTAATTAAAAAATTAGTTACATCTGAACCTTGTAAAAAGAAGGGGGAATTTTTTATGTAAATTTTATTTAGTGTAGTCACTATTTCAAGATAATGAATTGATCAATTTTATTAACTATTAACTTCATGTACTTGAAGAATAAAGAGAAATATTTAATATGCTCTATAATCACTTCCAAGAATTTCACAGGCGATTTTTAATTCCAAAACTTCATTTGCTCCTTCATATATCGTAGTTGCTCTAGAATCAAGGAAATGTCTTGCAACCCTCGAAGTCTTTTTATAACCTTCTGAGCCAAATATTTGGACTGATCTATTAGC
>DASQLB010000312.1:0-28658 GCA_035630235.1 Nitrososphaeraceae archaeon
AGATATTACAATAATGAGTTTTGGTTTACTATAGTTCAATAAAAGATAGCATTTAAAATAAATATAAATACCTTTTTTTAAATTATTATTGAGATTTCCTTTTTAATATACTTCATAATATAATAAATATAATGAGATGTATTATCTGTGAAAAGGAAAGGATTGAAACTTCTGAATATTGTATTTATCATACTCAAGCCAGAAAATATCTTGAAGAAAGTCATAAAAAATGGAATGAAGCCTATTCTATAAATTTAACATGGGATCAGTATCTGGATAAATTGTCAAAATTGAGAAGTGTTGGTATTTGGATTAAGGAAGTGATTGATATAGAATTAAAAAAAAGTTAATGATGTTTACATTTCTCCCATTCCACCTGGTGGCATTCCTCCACCTGGTGGCATTCCTCCACCGGAGGATTTACTGGATGCAATTACATCATCAATTCTTAATATCATGCATGCTACTTCAGTTGCAGATTTAACTATCTGTTCTTTTACACTTACTGGCTCAAATATATCTAATTTTGAAATATCAGCTATCTTGGCAGTTTTAATATCAACGCCCATCCATTTGGAACCCTTGCTCTGTTTTGCTCTAAGATCAGTTGTTGTGTCTATAGGATCCATTCCTGCATTTTCTGCTAATGTAATAGGTATTACCTCTAGAGCATCTGCAAATTTTTCAGCAGCCAATTGTTCTCGTCCAGATAATGTACTTGTCCATTCTCTAAGTTTTCCAGCAACATAAGCTTCTGGAGATCCACCCCCAGCAACGATGAATGGTTTTTCCAAAACATCTTTTGTAACCATTATTGCGTCATGAATAGAACGTTCTGCTTCATCTACTACTCTCTGAGATCCTCCTCTTATTAAAATAGTTACAGATTTTGGATGTTTACAACCTTCAATAAATACCCATTTATCAGTTTCAACTTTTCGTTCCTCAACTAGGTCAGCATTTCCTAAATCACCAGACACTAGATCAGTTATATTGTTCACTACTCGAGCGCCAGTAGCTCTTGCTAATCTTGTCATATCACTTTCTTTAACTCTACGAACTGTGAGAATACCAAATTTTGCTAAATAGTGTTGAGCTATATCATCGATTCCTTTTTGACAAATTACCACATTAGCATTAGTATTTTTAATTTTATCAACCATATCTTTTAACATTCTGTTTTCTTCTTCAAGAAACATTTTCATTTGATCTGGAGAGCTAATGTTTATTTTTGCATCAAATTCAGTCTTTTCAATTTCCAACGCACAATTCAATAATGCAATCTTTGCTTGATTTATTCTCTTAGGCATTCCTCCATGAACTACTTCCTTATCTAGTACTATTCCTTGAATTAATGTAGTATCTCTTAATGATCCACCTGCTTTTTTTTCTACCTTAACATCATCAATATCGACTTTATATTTTGAATCAGGCTTTGACTTATCTGATACTTGTAAAACTGCATTTACTACAAGTCCAGCTAATTCAGCAGCTTCCTTTGAAACAAGTTTAGTCTGCATTGATGTCTTGGCTATTTTAAGTAATTCACTCTTCTCATTTCCGCCATCTATTTTTTGTGCTATTTTATTAAGGATTTCAATAGCTTTTTGAGCACTTTTTCTGTACCCATCTACTATAATAGTTGGATGGACATCCTTTGTTATAAGATCCTCCGCTTTTTCAATCAATGCACCGGCTAATATTACTACAGACGTAGTTCCATCACCAACTTCATTATCCGTCGCCTTACTGATTTCTACCATCATTTTAGCAGCAGGATGCTGTACATCTATTTCCTTAAGAATAGTAGCACCATCATTTGTTATTGTTACATCACCCAATGAGTCTACTAACATTTTATCCATACCACGTGGACCAAGACTTGAACGGACAATTTCTGCTATTAGCTTAGCAGCTGTTATGTTATTCTTTTGTGCATCTCTTCCTTTTGTTTGAGTGGATCCTTCTTTTAATATTAAAACTGGTACACCACCAGCTGAACCTTGTTGAATTGACATTCTATCATTTTCACCTAAAATTAATTTATAACAATGTGTCAGAACTAGGGATATTTTAATTTTCTGTAATACAATTTTTATTAGAGATTATTTATCAATTATAATAAATATTTAAAAAAATTAATAATTATTAATTAAATAAGGAATCAAATTGACCCTTCTCTACGTCAGCATAAATTTCTTTAGCAGGTTTATTTTCAATCATTATACCGCTACTTACACATGATCCAATTATTTCTTTTGAGGCATTTTTCAAATCAATAGCATAAGATACATCTATCTTCATTCTTGCAATTTTAACTATATTTTCCATGCTAATGTTTCCGACATAATCTTTTCCTGAAGTCCCCGATCCCTTAGTGATACCAGCTTGTTTGGCTATTAATGCGGTAGTTGGAGGAATACCTACTTCCACAGTAAATTTTTTTGTCTCAGGATCAACCTCGACTTTAACAGGGACCTTCATTCCAGAGAAATCTTTGGTTTTATCGTTAATAGTATTTACAACTTGCAAGACATTAATTCCAAGAGGTCCCAATGAAGGTCCAAGAGGAGGTCCTGCACTAGCTTCTCCTCCAGTTACTAAAGCGGAGACAGTTTTTTTATCGCTCATGTCAAAAACAATATTTTTCCGAAATATAAATCGTCATTATATCTATATGAAATTAAATTATTTTTATGTTTACACTTTTTATATACAGGTTTAAACTATCCACTTGTTTTTTTTAAATAGTTTGCATCTACTGTTACAGGAATTTGATATGGAGAATCAAGTAATACTACAGTAGCTTCTTGTTTTTCATAATCAACACGTATAATCTTTGCTTTCATCGATTTAAAAGGTCCGGCTATAACTTCTACTGTATCATCTATGCTTAACTCTGTTACTACTGGTTTCTTCACAAGATACTTTTCAACATCACTAAAAGGAAGATCTCCTCGTATTTGTCCACGAACATGTCTCACTCCGTATAATGCATCATATGCAATATTGGAATCAGGAGCTTCGACAATAACATAGCCCTTGAAATTCTCCAATATAAGAATAGAACGTAAACTTATTCTTTTTGAATTTATTTTATTTTGTAAAATATTTGCGACGACATTTTCTTGACCACCTGTAATTCTAATTGCAAAAAATTTTGAATCAGAATCCTGAATATCTATATTTTGGTTATTTTTAATTGATGGATCCGATTGATTATTTATGGTAGAATTAACTTTTTTTACATTTTTAGTTTTCCCATCTTTAGGTAAAGTATCTGTATTATTAGATTCTAGTTCATTAGTATCTTTATCATGATTATCGTTATTTAACTCTATAATATCATCTGTATAATCATTTGTATCTTTTTTGTTTTTCATTAATTATAATACAATATTTTACGATTACAGTATATTATAAATTTATTTTATATTTTTATTTAGTAGATGCATAAAAAAGAAAAAAATACTTTTATTGTCAATAAATAAATAGTACTTCTATTAACAATTAATTATAAATTCCTGATCACAAGATAAGTAATTTTTTATATATAATAACTAAAATCTACAAACTTTTCAATTATACTATATTATATTTAAATATTAATGATAAGATAAATGCATAAGTATTTAATAGATATTATACATAAATCAACAAAAATTGAAAACATCTATACAAGTAAATCAACTGGATTTACTCGATAGAAATATTTTAAATGAAATTCAATGGTGTTTTCCTCTTAAAGAAAGACCATTTTTAGAGATATCTATTCATCATAATATATCAGAAAATGAGGTTATGAAAAGAATACATAACCTCAAACAGATGGGATTGATAAGACAAATTAATGCAATCTTTGATACTAGAAGATTGGGATACAAGAGTGCACTTATAGCTTTTGCAGCAAAACCTGAAAAATTAGATTATATTGCACATGAAATAAACAAACTTTCTGGTGTTAGTCATAATTATGAAAGGAATCATGAATTCAACATATGGTTCACTTTAGCAGTACCTCCAGAAAGAGACATGAAAGATATTTTGGATAAAATGTCTTCCCTTGATGGAGTAATAAAATATAGACTTTTGCCAACATTGAAAATGTATAAAATAGGCGTTAAACTTGATATGGTAAATAATGATCCCTCAAATCCTAAACCTACTGAGACGATTAAAGAACTTAATCCAGAAAAAAGTAAACTGACTGATCAAGATAAAGAGTTTATAAGAGAACTACAAAAAGATATAGAAATAATTCCAGAGCCTTTCAAAAAAAGCGCAGAGAAACTTAGAATAACACAGAAACAATTATTTGAAAAGTCGAAGGAGTTTGAAGAAAATGGAATAATGAGACGCTTTGCTGCTATCTTGAGACATAGAGATGCAGGATTTACAGCCAACGGGATGATAGTCTGGAAGGTACCAGAAGATGCAGTAAATAAAGTGGGATACAAGTTGGCAGAATTTCCACAAGTAAGTCATTGTTATAGAAGGCCAACTTATCCGGATTGGGAATTTAATATATTTAGTATGATACATGCGAGAAGCATAGAAGCTGCTGAAAAAATTGCCAAAGAAATTTCACATATAATTAAAATCTATGATTATAAGATTTTATTCAGTTCAAGAGAATTTAAGAAAGAAAGAGTAAAATATTTTGAGGAGTAATCAATTTGATAATATTTGAAAATTGTTTAATAAAATAAAATATATAACAAATAATTAAAAAACAATTGTGTTATCGTCTGAAATACAATCCCCAAAAATTGAATCCATCAAGTCTTTGGATATAGCAGATATAGCAATTATGAGTCAACTTGCCTATTCCTTCAAGGATGAGTTTCAAAAATATGTTAAAGTTGATTCTTTTACTTCTGATCCCTTTAATAAGGAAGATGCCAATCTTTATTTTATAATAGTTGATAGAGAAAATATAGATAGAATAATTTCAATGATTATCATACGTAATGATTCCTATAATTCAAGAATACCACTAGAAAAGATAATGAATGACAGACTGAAAATAATACAAATCTCTAAAGAGAAAGCATTGTTACTGAAAAATGAAATGATGCCAAAAGAGACAAACAATTTTTATCAGTTTAGAAAAGACGGTACAGTTATTGGATATATTATGTTTGCATTTCAGATATGTGGACAACACTATTAATTTTGAAACTCATAACACCGGTTCTTTTTTTATTTTTAAATCTTTATTTTCTAAAATTTCAATTTCCATTACGTCAAAAATTAATTTAGCATTTTCCTTTTCTCTAGTTAGAATATTTTTAGCTATTTTCAATCTATATGATGGAGTCCATTGTTGTCCGATCTTATATTTTCCTTTCATATTATTGGGGATTAATTTTATTACGGTTACTTCTTGTACTGAATGCATTGTTGAGTTAAGTTTTTCATAATTACCTTCAGGCTGATATTTTTCCATTAATGAATTTAAAGCTAGTGCTTTCTCTTCATTATCTCCGATTATATATGACGGTCCTTTTATAACTACACTTTTATACAATGTATCAGCTTGTGATGCATCAGAAGGATGAAAATAATAGGATGGTAAAAAAGTCAAATGTTGATCTACTTCAAATCCTGTATTTGAATTCCGTTTGATATTATCTATTTTCTCGCCAAATCGATATGAATGCATATATATACTATCTTGTTTAAGAATACAGGAATTATCTCTATATTTTCCAGCTTTAACATACACAAAATTCATCGGTATTATCTGGGGAAAACCATTGATATCTATAGTTGCAAATCTTCCAACTGATTGAGTATTTAGAAAATTAATAATATTTTCTTTGGATTGAATCTCAAGTTTTTTTATCAGTTTCATTAGAATTTTATTTCATAATAACTTTATAAAGAGATTTAAAGATAAAATGAATAATTCATATTCCACGATTATGAAATATAATAAATACAACAAATCTATCAAAAATTTAATGTTCTTTGTTGATTTTTTGTGATATCCTCGTTTAATTCATAATTAAGAATTTTTTTGACTTTTTCAGCTCTTGCCTTTCCAAAACCTGGGATCAAAGCTAATTCGGATATCGATGCATTTATTGCTCTTGATGGTGTTTTGAATTTTTTAAGCAATCTTATGGCTAATTTATCTCCTACACCAGGTAATGATGAAAGTATAGATAATTGTTGTAATTGTATATGATTTCCTTTTTTTATTCTCTTAATCAATGGCCCATTGATTGTTATACCAGATTTTATTGCTTTATTCAATAAAATAATTAAAAATTTTGAAGTGTAATTTGCTGAAGGAGAATGAATAACTGGTATTCTAAAAATTAATGCAATAGTTGCAAGAGCATCATAGACCTGTAATATTTTCTCAAATGAAATTTCAATTTCATTAATTTGGTTTTCACTAGATTTTTCAACTTGTAGATTCAAAATATTTCCTTCTATTATCAAAATAGGTTTAGAATAAAACTGAGTCAAATCGGAACATTGAATAAAAAGTCTTCCATCATATATTGAATTAATTAAATCATGTATTGTCTTTCTTTCAATAGCTATTTCTGGTGCTATAATATAATCTCCTACTGAAAGTCGAGCAAAATCTATTTGTGCACCATCTTCAATTAAAAATTTAGGAACTCTACTATTTCGCTCTCTTTCATCTACCACAATACGAAAAGACACAAATAAAATTAAATATTCGGATTATTGTTTCTAACTAAAAATTATGCTATAAAAATAACATTATTTTTGCGTTGTAGATTGCGTTCCTTTTAGCATTTGATTAATCTTATTTTCGACTTCTTTAAGATTTTCTTTTACACGTAATTCTTGTTTTCCTAACACCATAACTCTGGTATTTGCTAATTCTTTTTTTTCAGTAAGTTCTTTTTCTACAGTATCTTTCTCAGATTTTATTAATAAAGGTCCCGCTGCTTTATAAATAGAATCAGATGTAGTTGTTTTACTTAATTCCTCCAATGCTCTTTCTGTTTCAACAATTTCTAGTTCAATTTGTTGCTTCTGCATCATAATAGCCTGCAGATTTTGTTGAAGCTGTTGTAACCTAGATATTTGTTCTTTAAGCCAAGGAGGTAGTTCATTTTCTTGACCCAATTCATTGAATAATTAAATAATTGAATATAAATTCATAACGTTATGCAAATAACAGATTAGTTATGCATAAATGAGTAGTTTTAATAAGGCGCAAGTAAGAGTTGAGGGCAGATCTTAATTCTGCCATACCAGAAGCAGAAATTTCAATGGTTAAGTGTGAGATACAATCTGTATTTGATAAATGTAATTTAATTTGAGGAGTGATTAAAATTTTTGTATCGGGTTCTAATGCATGAGATAAAGATTCTAAAAATTTTTTAGTTTCTGAAGGTGAAGAGAGATCAAGAGAAATATTAATTTTAGCTTTGCAGTTTATCAATATTTATGTCATATGCTCCAGCGGCTACTTTAAAATTACATTTTGGGCAATTCCAAATTCCACATGCAACTCGCATAAATTTTAATGAACCACAGGAAGGACAACGTCTTTTTTGCTTAAGAGTGCGGTATACTTTACTATATCTTTTTCTTACAGTGGCACCAAATTTTGTTCCTAGACCCTTTAGTACTGTTTGACCTCTTCTGTTTCTATTTACCACCTATTTTATCAGCTCCTTTAATTTAGTTCGTAAAGTCTCTGCTTTAACTCTTGCTGTTTGAGCAGCAAATTTTATTTGTTCAATGGTGAAATAACCAGTCGATCCCTTCTGTATTGCAGTATATTCATTATTGGAATTAGTGGTTATTGTTATCCTTGATTCCATACATGATTCCTCTTCAGCAGTAGGATCTACAATAATATTATTTCCTATTCGTATTGAAGTTATTGATACAGGTATTGTTGTGATTGGAGGTTCCTGTTTTTTTCCTGTATCAACCACCTTTTCATCACGAATTTCAAAAATTGGTAGTTTAGTGCTTAATAATGCAGCAACTACAGCATATGAAGCTGCATCAAAAAGATTGCCATCAGCATTGATTATACTACAATCAACGAAAATAACATAAACTGTTTTACCAGGAATTAAGACTAATTTATCCAGGTCTATCATCTTAGATTCTCTGATGCCTCGATCAACTACCCTAGCAAGCTCTATTGTCTCTTCATCAGGAGGTCCAGGTTCTATGTAGGGAGATGCAATAGGTAGAACTTCTGCAGTTACAATTAACGCACCTTTATTTTCTAATCCTTCAAATGGTGCACCAGTTTCAACTTTTACACCTGCAATTACTTCTGAATTACCTAATCTTACCTTAGCAGAACCATCTGCTTTTTTTATTATATCTATTTCTATTTCTAGATCTCTTGTATCTTCTAAATTTCTACCATCGAGTCTTTTTCCATTAGTAATTAAATCGAACATCTGTCGTTTACGTAATTGTTCTATTACTATTGGTGATTTTTTTGATAAACTCAATTCTCCTTATTCTCCTCTAGTTCTTTCTCTTCGCCTTCAGGCAAATCATTTCCAAAGTATTTTTCTATTAATGCTTTTCTTTGTATTTCATAAACCATTTTACATCCGTGAATGGCTTTTTCTAAACATTCATTAAATTGAGATTCATTTAATATTCCATCTAATTGTAATAAGGTTATCTGTTCTAGATTTGGTAAATATGCAACAGGCATATCAGCTGACCCTTCTTTATCTTCAATGTCATTGATATCAAGAACTATTTGATCATTTACTTTTCCAGCTGCACATGCTGCCACCAAGTCTTTCATATTAACTCCAGCATCAGCTAAAGCCACTGATGCTGCGGCAATCCCTGCACATCTGGAGCCACCATCTGCCTGTAATACTTCAACAAAAACATCAATAGCAGCTCTAGGATAATCTTCTAACATTATTGCTGGTTCTAACGCTTCACGCATTACCTTTGAAATTTCAACTTCTCTTCGTGAGGGAGCTGGGTTTTTTCTAGTATCTGTTGAAAAAGGTGACATATGATATCTACATCTTAAAACACATCGATCTGGAAGAGCCATATGTTTAGGATGAACTTCCCTTGGCCCATATACTGCTACCATAATTTTGTTTTTACCAAATTCAATAGAGGCAGAACCATCTGCATTCTTTAAAACTCCTATAGTAATCTTAACATCTCTTAAATCATCAATAGATCGACCGTCAGTACGCTTTCCATTTTCATCTATTAAAATTGTTTGATCCATAATCTTTATCCTCTATTCCTAATGAGGCTGAACATCTTTTGGAGATTCAGTATTAATATTTGAACTATGATCATTTGCCTTATTACTGGAATTGTTATCTGGATTACTATTGTTGACATAGTCTTCGTTATTCACAGAACTATTATTAGTTTCTGTTTGTGTTATCTCCTCAGAAACATTTAGCAAATCTTTCACTTTTTGTGTTAAATTTGAGGTATGTGCTTCTTCCTCGACTAATTTTATAGCTTTAAAAGCAAGAGCAATACCTTCATCATTTTTTCCAGTTACAACAAGTATCCCATTTTGCCCAATTAAAATTCTAGTTTGTGTAGCTTGTTCGATTGTTTGTATCATCGAACCTCTTTTTCCAATTAAACGAGGAACACGTGTTGAGGATATTTTTAAAAATTCACCATTAGAAATCTTGCCTAAATCCTTTTCCTGAATGGTTAACATTGGATCTCTTGTTCTGTCAAAAGTTATTATTCTAGCTGTTACCAAATCACCCGGTGCAAGTCTTTTTTTCATATCATCTCTTGCAGGAGAAAAATCTCTCCCAAATACATCCTGAGCCGGAAGATGGGCTGAAAAACATGCATTAATATCTACTTCCCAAGATAATGAAGAATTATCTACAATTTTTCCAATGACTATGTCATTTATTCTAGGAATATAAACACCTGACAAGGGAATAACTTTTATACCGTCTTTACTTGATTCGGCAATCCCTATCCTAGTAGCAATTATAAAATTATCTTTTTTTATTACATTCATTAATGGTCTATAATTTCCTTCTATAATTACATCACCTGGAATAACATATCTCTTCTTGATTTCTAACATGAATTATAATAACATCTCCTTATTAGTAACATTAACAAAGAAAAGTATCTTGTTTGTATCACTATATAACAATTTTATATCTTTTCTCAAGTTCCAATTTCCTATTTTAATAAATGGTATTTATTCATTGTTATTATTGTTCTTGGATTTGAGCAGATCCTTTTGTAATAGAATTTATTCTTTCAATGAACGTTCCACGTATTCCAGCATTTATTTCTATAATTACTTGTAAAGATCCATCCTGAAGCCATTTCTCATCTTTGAGATCTCCTATTCCTTTTATAATACTATAAGACTGAGCAGAAAATTGTGGTGGAACGGTAATAATTAATTGAAGATTTTCTGATTTTAATGGTAAAATTTTTCTAAGAGAATCAATAATTTTTTTTGCTTGGTCCTCAGGTCTCTTGAATGGATCTATTACTAAACGAATTTGTTCCATCGCATTTCCTATTCTTAATGGTGGATGAGGAAGGTGTGTTTTTGGATCAATAAAATTTTTACTAATGTATTGAATAATTTGTTTTTTCTTTTCTTCAACCATTCGCCTACGCTGATCAGTCGTAAGATTAACATCACCATGTTCAAGTATATGTTTTGCAATTTCTATTTGATCTGTAGTTTTAAAATTTTTAATTAATTTCTCATTAGGAACACGTGTACCTTTATTAGCATCTGAATAAATTTCATCTGAAACCAAAATATTAGAAATATCTATCTTTTTTCCTAGCTTGTAATCTAATGCTGGATCAGGTTTAACTAAAATTTCGAATTTATCTGCATTAAGTATTAATCGGACTATTGAGAATTTACTATCAGTCATAGAATATTAAAAATGAGATTTTGTAATATATATGCATACAGATTTAATCTAATTGAAATATTTTTGATGTAAAATAAAAATAATAGCTAACGGTATGACTTCTGTTTTTTTCTTCGAGCACCTGGCCCACCGAATTTCTTTGATTCCGTTTGTCTGGGATCTCCTGCGAGCAAATGTCTATCAAATTCAGTTATTTTTTTGCGAATTTCTTGTCTTACACTTTTTGACAATGGATGATCCTTTGGATCACGTCCTCCTTTAGATTCTCCTGATAAAGCTCGTGATATCGCTACTGCACTTGCAAAAGCTTGTCCCATAAATCCACCACCTTGAACTTTTACTGTGATATCAATTTTATCTCTTAGATCTCCAATTATATTCATAGGAGTCAATATCAATTCTTTTGAGATGTCAGGTTGTATGATTTCTGCTGGAATATTATTTATTCGAACTTTACCATTTCCTTTGGAAATGGTAGCAACTGCTCTTGACGTTTTTCTTTGACCCGGATACAGATCTATAGTAGTAGTTTTAGTCATCTCTTATTATTCTCCTTTCCAACCTATTTGTTTTGCAACATCTCCAATTGTAGTGTAATATGATTCAGATTTTGTTATTTTAGCATCATCAAAAATTTTTATTTCCTTTGAACTTTGAAATTCTGTTGGCACTCCTATATATACTCTCAAACGTTTAAATGCTAAGATACCGCTGGGCTTCCTTCTTGAAATCATTCCTCTAACCATTTTAGTCAATATTCTATCTGGCCGTCTTGGATGATAAGGTCCATGGATGGGATTAGTAACAGAACCTACTTCAAGATATTTTTTATAATCTTCAATTGTTTTATATCTATTTCCTGATAACATAGCTCTTTCAGAATTGATTATTGTTATTCTATTGCCTTGAATTAAAAGTTTCGATACATGAGAACATATTCTACCGGCAATACAATTGGAAGCATCAACTATTATTTGTTTATTGATATTTGAAACTGAATTACTATTTTTAGATTTATCCAATTAATCTTACACCTTTTCCATCTGGATGTTGATTTACAAAATCATTGATAGTAATAACTTTTCCTCCTGCATCAAGTATCTTTTTAATTGCAGGAATTGAAATTGAGAATGAAGCTACATTTAATTTATGAGTAAGGACCCCATCACCTAAGACCTTTCCTGGAATTATAATATTTTCTCCATCTTTAGTGAGATTTTCTAATTTACCGACATTAATTTCAGATTTGTGAGATCGAGAATTTTCGATCTTTTTTTCTAGTGTTTTCCATAAAGGAGTTTTAGTTTTTTTGTATGCAATACGCAAAGTCCATTTAATATCATTGTTTAAAGTATGAGCAACCATGGTTTTAACCTCATCATGTTCCATATTAATAATCCCCAAATAAATCTACCTAGTTTTAGCTGGTATTTCTAATGATTTTATTATCTCACCGAAATTATTTATTTTAGAATTTATAATTTTTAGTGCTGTTTTTATAGTTTCTTCTGCAGTTAATGAACCGGTAGTTTCAATTATAAGGATTGTTTCGTCTTTGTCATTACCATCTTTAACAACAGCTGAAGAAGTAGGTTGCCACTTGGCATGATCTTTTCCTATACCTAATCTAGCATATGCTTCGAATTTTAATTTTTGCCCAGGGGCAAGAGTAATTATTGGTATACTTTTACTTACTGGTTTCACATATTCATCTTCTGACACCAAATCGCCAGACAATACAAGTCGTGTTTTTTCTGAGGATTCAGCATCTAAAATCAACAATACTCGACATTTAGAACAACCCAACGTATTGTTACAATCACAGTCATTTGAAGAGACAAATCTATTTAATTCCGTTCTTAAAGGAATTAACCCTAATCTATGAGCTATTGCCTCATCATGCATAACCGATGAATTCTCTAGAATAACTACATCATCAATTGCTAATGTTGGAACTTCGCTAATTGCGATCCTTCTTATAGCATTTAAATACTGTCTTGGAATATTATTAAATTTTAATATTATTTTTTCATCTGTTTTTTCCAAAATATTTATAGATAAGTCCAATAGTAATTCAAGATTTTTGTCCAATTCACTCTTAAAAATCTACCGACTACTACAATATAACTAAGGTTATAATATCAAATTTCTAACGTAGGAATTAATTAAATTGAATAAATTATAGATGTAAATTCTGATCTAATTTAATATATAAGCATAACGATTAGTAGGTAAATTATTAATCAGTTTTTTTATTATAGTTACTATCTTCTTTTCTAGAAATAATGTTCTTTTAACTTTTTAGAATAACAATCATTACATAAATATCCTTGTATATTCCATTGTTTCATAGCTTTATATCGAAATAAAGAAATTGGGATGTTACAGATAGAACATTTTGTATCAGTAGCATTTTCTTTCATTATTTTTAGAATAATAAATATGATAATAATTGTATCGTTTCAATCTATAAGATAAATGAAATACTTCTTAATTAATGGACTATGATTTTATAATATTGTATTATCTTCATTTTCATTTTCAATTTAAAGATATAATAATATCGATTTAACTATCTAATGAATAATTAATTTGCTCAAAATTCAATGTTTATATAAAAAAATTAATTAAGACCTTATTCGAATCCATGATCAGTTAAATGGGACTAAATGAAAAGATTATTTTTCTAGGAATATTAGGAGTGGGTGCACTTGTAGGAGTAGTTTCATATACTATATTTTTAGATCTTCCACCTACACCCGAAAATACAAAATCAATCTATAGACAAGATCTTCCTCCTCCACCGACTGCACAAGCTAGTTCAAAGGCAGAATCAAAAGTAGATCCTGCAACTGTTAAAGCTGACGCAACATTGACAATTCTTGAAGGGGCTGCAACACAAGGTAGTCCAGACTATGATCCAAAAGAACTTTCAGTTAAAAAAGGCAATATCATAAAAGTCGAAAATGCTGATTCTCTTCCTCATACAGTTACAAATGGTGCAGGGCCAAACGATCCAAATTCAGCAAAAATATTCGATACGAGTTTAATTATGGGAGGAGAAGCAGGAATTGTACAAACTGAAGAAATTGATGCAGGTGAATATACGTATTATTGTACAGTTCATCCTTATATGACAGGTACGTTAAAAATTGAATAATTAATAAATAACCAGATTTTTCTATTTTTATATTACAAATATTTATTAGATTTTCAAGGTTATCCATGTTTTTTTAGATATTTTATCTAAATTTTCGGATAAGGATATGCTTTATATGTAATTAACAAGAGTATTAGACTATGGTTTTTTTACAGGTTAAAGATCTGAATGTAAGTATCGACGGAAAAAAGATACTAAATGGTTTAAATCTAGAAATTGATAAAAATGAAGTACATGCTATTATGGGTGTAAATGGGTCAGGTAAAAGTACCTTTGCAAATGTACTCTTAGGACATCCAAAATATTCTGTTACTTCTGGTGAAATTATTGTTAAAGGAAAAAGCATCTTAGAATTACCTACTGACGAAAGAGCTAAACAAGGAATATTTTTAGGATTTCAATATCCTATCGAGATTTCAGGTGTGGGTTACAGTCATTTTTTAAGAAATGCTTATAATACTTTAAATAAATCTTTAACAGAAGATCAAAAAGATAGAGAAGTTTTCCTTACCGTTAAAGAGTTTCACGAATATGTTAAAAAAAATCTAAATTATGTGGGCTTAGATCAATCATTTCTCGGAAGATATTTAAATGAAGGTTTCTCTGGAGGAGAAAAGAAAAGATCTGAAGTTATGCAAATGTTGGTATTAAGGCCAAATATAGCTATATTAGATGAACCAGACTCAGGTTTAGATATTGATGCAGTAAAAGCAGTTGCAGAGGCAATAAATAAATTGATTGCTACAGGAGCTGGAGTTGTTGTAATTACACACTATGCTAGAATTTTACGGTATCTTACAAAACTTGATAAAGTTCATGTAATGGCAAAAGGGAAAATTATTAAATCCGGAGGAAAACAATTATCAGAAGAATTAGAAACTAAAGGTTATGAATGGTTAGGTTTAGAAGAACAGATTTGATATATATTTTAATTTTAACTATATAATACGGCTATTTCTTTTTTTATGTATTAATGTCATTTAATAAAGATAAAAATAATAAATCAGAATCATCTAATAATAATGATAATTCTACAGAAAAGCAAATCATACCAGAAGAAAATGAAATAAAAACTGAAAGTATAAAAAAAGAAGAACAGCTTTTCCTAAATTTTTCCTTTTTTAAGGTAGATTCAAAATGGAGATGGTTAAATGAAATAGGAAAGGAAGAGGCAGCAAAAGAATTTGAAAGCTTATTAGAGGTGGCAAATACCAAAATGAAAGTCATTTCATATTCAACAATAGGTCTAAGAAGTGATGCAGATTTCATGTTATGGATGATTGCAGATTCTGTTGAAAAAATGCAGATTTTAACATCAAAGATTTATTACACTATACTCGGAAAATATGTTGAACCTTCACAAATCTATCTATCTAGTTCAAGAAGGTCAGTTTATTCTACTCAAGTCAAATCAGGTTTTATGACTAATCAAAAACCACTTAAATATAACATAGTTTATCCATTTATAAAATCAAGAGAATGGTATCTTCTTCCTTTTGAAAAAAGGAAAAAAATGATGGAAGAACATATAGAAGTTGGAAGAAAATTTCCAAATGTTAGACTTAATACATCCTATTCCTTTGGAATTCATGATCAGGATTTCATGCTCGCTTTTGAAACAGACGATCTAAATGATTTTCAAAACTTGATTATAAAATTACGTGAAACTAAAGTTAGTAGGTATGTAGTTAAAGATACCCCTATGATTGTCTGCCTTCATAAAAATATAGGACAAGTTATAAAAAGTTTAGGATGAATGAGTATATAGATGATTGCGCTTAAAGAATGGGCTATTATTTGTAAGGCTCTGGAAGATGGGAAACAGATGTTATTGCTTCGTAAGGGCGGAATTATGGAATATAGAAAAGGATTTGAGGTTAAACATAATGAATTTTTACTTTATCCTACATTTGAACACCAATCTATCGAATCAATTAAAGCTGAATATAAAGAAAAAATAAAGGAAATATCAGAAGAACATAATATATCCTACTACTACAACAACAACAGAAAAAAAATAGATAAAAATGACAATAATTTTAACACTGCAAGTAATAATATTATTAAATTGCTTGCAAAAGTAGAAGATGTTATAGAGATTTCAGATAAATTTACACTTTCAGAGTTACGAGATTATCATATATGGAGTGATGAATATGTTACTATGCGAATGAACTATAATCCAAGTAAACCAATGAATGTTTTATTATTACGAATTTATAAAATAAGAAAACCATTAATTGTTGATATCAATGATAAGTGGGCAGGATGCAAATCATGGATAGATATTGAAATAGATAGAGAGTTTCAGAATTCTCACAAATTAAAGGGGCAGAATACAGATTATGATAATTATGAATCAAATTCTAACAAAGTAGAGATATTAAAAAACGAAAAAACTCTAATATACCCTGTAATAAATGATGATATATTTTATGAATCTCTTAATGACATTAGGAAGGTAATTGGAAAATGAAATATAGAAAATTAGGAAGAAGTGGAATAAAAGTTAGTGAGATTGGATTCGGTGCCTGGATTATAGGACTAGACTGGTGGGGAAAAAAGATAGATGATGACGAAGCAATAAAGATGTTAAAAAAGGCATATGATTTAGGAATTAACTTCTTTGAAAGTGCTGATATGTATGGAAAAGGTAAAAGCGAAAAATTAATTGGCCAAGTATTTAAAGACATGAGAAATGAAATAGTTTATTCTACCAAATGGGGATATGATATGTATAGCCATGAGCAAATAGGACATAACGAAATTCCTCAAAAACATGATCCTGAATTCTTGCGCTTTGCATTGAGAAAAAGTATGGAAAGATTACAAACTGATTACATAGATGTTTATAGCCTACATAATCCAAAAATGGATGCAATTAAAAATAATGATTTATTTTATACATTGGACCGCCTTGTTACTGAAGGGATTATTAAAAGTCACGGGATAGCATTAGGTCCAGCTATTGGATGGGAAGATGAAGGACTATACTCAATAAAAAACAGAAATATAACATGTCTACAAACAGTTTATAATATTTTAGAGCAAGACCCAGGACGTTCTTTTTTGAATACTGTAATTGAAAATTCATCTCATTACACAGATAATGAAAATGTGTATGATGTGGGTATAATGGTCAGAGTTCCTGATGCTTCAGGATTACTAACAGGCAAAGTAACAGAGAAAACTACTCTGAATCAAAATGATCATAGAAGTTATAGAAAGAAAGAATGGATAATGACAGCATTAAAAAAAATAGAGAAAATGAAATCAATTGCAGAATATAAAGATTGGACCATATCACAATTAGCGATTAAATTTATTTTATCTCAAAAACCTATTTCTGTGGTAATGCCTACTATATTAAGTTTAGAAGAATTGGAATTATTTGCAGAAATGTCAGATGGTTTATACTTAAAAGAAGAGGAACTTAAACAAATCAATGAATTATATGAAAATAATTTCTATATTCATCAAAATATTTCTAAATAATCATATTTTTTTCAGTAATCAGTATATTTCTCTCTTCTGAAGTGTAGATCCAAGCACAGAATTGTAATAGTTCTATACAACACCATAACCAGAAATTTGGCTGCTAAGCTGGATAACAGTTTCATTTATACTGCTAAACTCTTCTATGCTTGTATAGTAAGAAAGAACCAAATCTTTGTATCCAGTTCCATACAGATACGTAACTCCTTTTATTCTAATCTCTAAAGATTACCAATGTCTTGTATGTATTACGTGTAGAATCAAGAAAGTACAAATACAATAAGTATATAACAATAATTTTAGATATTCTTTGTTTTTGATGAATTTGATTAGCATTAATTAGAATAGGACATTGTATATTTGCTATTAAAATATCTAAATTATAATAATATTATTTACATATGTACACAATAATATAAATTAATATAAATTAATGATATTTATTTATGCCTTTGCATAAAAGCCTGAACGTCGTTCATATATTTGTCCATTTTGCATAGCTTTATTTAAAAAGTTTTTGGCATCCTCTTCTGAAAATCTTCCTGTTTGAATAAGCTCATTTATAAAATTTTTTTCTTCTACATCATTTTTATCTTGTCCAGATAAACCATTAAAAACTTCCATGAATAGTTTTAATTTTGATATTTCACTTTGAGGTTTACCATGTAAAACTCCAAGATCCACTCTTCCAGTATTAACATCTACTCCTGCCGTTTCTAGCATAGTTTGAATTAAATATATTGCACGTTCGGCATCATCAGAATCTACATAATCTTTTAATAATAATTTTGAACGGGCGGTTGCTAATCTGACTAATCCTTCAAGTTGCCTTGGTGTAACAGTAATCATACCCTCTGATTCGACATTTCTCATTTTCATATAATAATCTCTTATCTTATCTATAGCTTCAACAGTTAATTTAGGTTCCATAGTTTTTGAATAAGCGAGATATTTACTAAAGAGATCAATGTCAATAAGATATTGTCCAGTACTTTCCGATTCTCTATGTAATTCTAATATATGACTAGCAATACGATGATCCTTTTCCTTTTCTGGTATATCTCTAATTACATAAATAATATCAAATCTTGTTAATAATGGTATTGGTAAGTTAACATTTTCTGTAATATTTTTAAATGGATCATATTTGCCATATAATGGATTTGCAGCTGCCAATATAGAAGTTCTTGCATTTAATGTAGCAACAATTCCTCCTTTTGCCACAGAACAGGTTTGCTGCTCCATAACCTCATGTAAAGCTGAACGATCTTCTGGTTTTATTTTGTCAAACTCATCTATACAAACTAGACCTTGGTCCCCTAGTACTACAGCACCTGCCTCCAACATCATAATACCCGATTTATCTCTTATTACAGCTGCAGTCAAACCAGCAGCAGTAGAACCTCTTCCTGAAGTATATAACCCTCTTGGAGCAATTTTGGCAGCGAATTTTAACATTTCTGATTTGGCTGTACCGGGATCACCTACTAAAAGAACATTAATATCTCCTCTTCTAGCAGATCCATCTTCTAATCTTTTTGTTACTGACCCTACTATTAATAATAAAATTACTTCTTTAATTACCTCATGCCCATATACATGAGGAGCATATGATGAAATTAGAATATCATATGCATCATTTTTACGTGCTAATGCAAAAATATGTTTCTCATCTTCATTACTTATTTCCAAACGTTCTATTGTCCTACTATCTTTATCTGCAGTCCTTCCACCAAGATATTCAATATTATTTCCTTCCATTCGTAATCTAAAAAGACTTGTTTTGATTTGTTGTGATAATTGTTCTTGCTCTATTCTTACAATTCCAGTTAATAAGATCCGGTCTCCTGGTCTACATTGATCTACGAGATCTCCTATAATAGTTACTTCTAAATAATGTGGCAAGTGACCAGCAGGAAGATCCTCTGGAAGTTCTTGTAACCTTACCATTTGAAAATCAATGAAAATGCTGGTATCTGGATCCATTTCTAACTCTTTTTCAGAACATTTGCTACATCTTACTGGTTTTTTTAATACTAATCCTCGCAGTTGAACTTCTGTTATTTCACTACAACTAAGACATCGATAACCAATTTTTTTTGCTAATGGTTTTACTTCAGATGATCTTACAACCATTCCTGAAACTCCAACAAGTTTATTGATCACTTCTGCATTTATTTCGCGTAAACTTTTTTGTACTGTATAATTTCCTACTCTGACCTTTATGTTATTTTGAATCTCATTCGCATAATCTGGATGGATTTCATATAGAACATTAAATATTGCTCTAGTGAATGCATCAAACATTTCATCGGGTTCATTAGTAATTAGTTTTGCCAAGTCTGGCTTAAAGGTATCAAAATCGATATAGTCAACAACAAGTGAGGTAGAATTTGCCGCCATCAAGTTATTAATTCTATCAAAATATTTGTAATTTCCAGTTCGATCTTTGAAAGCACGTAAGAATTCCTCTAACTCATTAACCAATGCAGATTCAGTTTTTTGAAGTTCACTCAATACCTATTTACAGCCCTTTGTTTAAACTCTGAAGAAGACTTATGGATAAAATTGTAAAGTTCTTTTTCTTCAGCTGAAAGTTTCTTTTCCAAGTCAAGAGATAAAGCAGACGCAGCCGCTAATTTAACAATTTTTTCTATTCGGGAAGTTACAAACGAATTTAGAGAAACAGTAATAGATTCTTTTTCTTTATCTTTTAATCTTTTGATAAAATCGTTTGCACGAATGTAAAAATCTAGATCAATCCCTGAAAGATCATGAGGTTTTGATATTCTTTCTCGATTTAAAGATCTTGAAATATAAATTAGAATATCCGTGTCTTGAAATTCTATGAAATCATTTTCCTCCAAAATTTGTGCTAACCATCTAGGAATTGAATCTATTTCTCCTTCTTTCGCTTCTAGATCAAGCCCATCAATATGGATAGAGAAATTTTTTTTGAATGTGATCCGTGTTTCTTCCATTAAGTATTTAATATAATAAAATTTTTGAATAAAATCCATCTGTTTTTTAAATTGATCGTAACGATCAACATTATCATTATTATTAGCTATTATAACTTGGTCCAATTTATTTTATATATTATTTCATTCAAGACTAATAATTCTTATTAACAAAATAAATTAGTAATTAGTATAATAAATTATCTTATAATAACTACTATAAAATAGATTAAGGGAAAAGAAGATATTAACTATAGAAATTAGGTACTCAAATCATGTCCTCAAACACTATAGATACAAAACTTTCAAGCTTAATGTGGGTAGAGAAATATCGACCTAAAAGAATTGAACAAATAGTTAACCAGAAGGATATTATAGCCTCACTTAAAAATTTAATAAAAAAACCTAATGAAATACCACATCTATTATTTGCTGGGCCTGCCGGTGTAGGCAAGACTACCACAGCTTTATGTTTATCCATCGAATTATTAGGAGAAGGATGGAAAAGAGATACTCTTGAACTAAATGCTTCTGATGAAAGAGGAATAAAGATGGTCCGCGAAAGAGTAAAAGAATTTGCAGCTGTAATTAAACTTCCAAGTGGAACCAATGAAAAAGGAGAATATTTCAATAAAGACGAGAGACCTTATAGAATAATAATACTTGATGAAGCAGATGAAATGACATCAGAGGCACAAACTGCTTTGAGAAGAATAATTGAAGATAGTTCTAAGACTACTCGTTTTATAATTATATGTAATTATCTTTCTCAGATTATTGAGCCAATCCAAAGCAGATGTGCAATTTTTCACTTCACAAGACTTGAAGAGGATCACATCTTAGAATATTTAAGAATGATTTGTAATCAGGAAAAGGTAGATTTTGAGGAAGAAGCATTATCAAAGATTTACAGATATACCGAAGGAGATTTGAGACATTCGATAAATATTCTTCAAACAGCATCAGGATATGGACAAGTTTCAATTAAAAATGTAACATATGCAATTGGACTTTCTGGTAAAGCAAAAGTAGGAGAAACAATACGATTAGCACTATTAGGTAAATTTAATGATGCGCGTATAAAACTTTTAGAATTATTATATGCTTATGGATTATCTGATACTGACTTTTTCAAATATGCTTATCAAGAAATTAAAGATTTGGATATAAAGAATCTTGATGAAGTTATGTCAATAATGGCTGAATATGATTACAGGCTTTCTATTGGGGCACATTCAGAGATCCAATTAACGGCGTTTCTTGCGCAATTAGGTAAAATTGGATCTAATATTAAACTAAAAAAATAACACAAACTGGAAATAAATTCTATCGTTATGTAAATAAAAATGATTGTTATTGATAATGAAATTTAAAGCAAAAAAAAAGAAAATAATTTCATTTTCTACTGCAGTATGCATTGTTAGTGGGGGAATTGATTCTATATGTACTGCAGCTTATCTAAAAAAGCAAAATTTTGATCTATACATCATTACTTTTAGTTATGGTCAAAGAGCAAATTTAGAGATTGAATATGCAAAGAAGTTTGCTAAATATTTAGATTCAAAACAACACAAAATAGTAGATATATCATTTATGAAAGACATTTATGGAGAAACTAATATTCTTACTGATGACAAACAAAAAATTCCTAAAAATTTTGAGTATAGTATAATAGCTCCTATAAGAAACGCAATTTTTATTACTATAGCTACAGCTTGGGCAATGAATATTGGAGCAAAAATAATTGCATACGGAGCACACACAGGAGATAATAACTATCCTGATTGTAGACCAGAATTTACAAAATCAATAAGTAAAACTTTGAATCTTGGAGATATTGATGGAATAAGCTCAGGTTTGAGAAAAAAGGTTAGTATATGGTCACCGGCTATAGAGGGGTTAGATAAACCAAAACTAATAAGAATAGGTTATGAAATCTTGGGAGATAAAATTTTTGAAACATGGAGCTGCTATTCAAATGGTATAGATACAAAAGATGGGAAAAAAATACATTGTGGAATTTGTGAATCGTGTATAAATAGAAGAAGAGCTTTTAGAAAGGTTAGCATAAATGACAAAACAGAATATGCCAATCATTGAAAAGAAAATACAATTAAGTGAAATATTCACAAGTATAGAAGGAGAAGGAATACTATGTGGAACTAAGACAATGTTTGTTAGAATGGCAGGATGTCATTTAAAGTGTTATTGGTGTGACACTAGTTATGCTTTGGCGATGAATAGTGGAAATACCTATTCAATCAATGAAGTAAAAAAAATGATAAAAGAGCATTTGCAAAATAATACATATAAAATTAATTTTACAGGTGGAGAACCGTTAATTCAATACGAGGCAGTAAAGGATTTGGCAAAATTCATTAAGGAAGAAATAGGTTTAAGAACATATATTGAGTCTTCTTGTTATGATATTGAGAGATTCAATAAAATTATTCCTTATATTGATATTTGCAAAATAGAATTTAAGACAAAGGATTCACATGCTGTCGATATTAAACATTATAGATATTTATTAAATAATGAAATAGAATGTTTAAAAACTGCAATAGACAATAAAAAAATCACTTTTATAAAAATTGTTGTATCTAATTCCACATCTATTCAAGATTTTAGAGAATTGATAGAAGTGATTTTTAATACTATAAAATGCGAGGACTTAGCAGGATTTATAATACAGCCAACTTCTACGATAAATGAACCAACTGTGAGTAGATTGCTACAGTTTTATGACCTTATTTATCCGATATATAACGAAGTTCGTATAATTCCTCAGTTGCACAAGATAATAGGAGCAAGATAACTAAAAGATGACAAATAGTCGAGTACAAAAAACTGGAACAATAAATAAAAATAAAATTGAGAAAATAATTAGACAACTTTTGGTTGAATTAGGAGAGAATCCCAATAGAGAAGGATTAATAGGAACACCAAAACGTATTGCTGAAATGTACGAAGAAATTTTCTCTGGATATAAAATGAATTCAGAATTAGATGTTAGTTTTAGTGAAGAAACTAATGCTATAATAGCTAAAGATATACAATTTTATAGCATGTGTGAACATCATATGCTTCCTTTTTATGGGAGAGTTCATATTGCTTACGTTCCAAATGGCAAGGTATTTGGACTGTCAAAATTAGTTAGATTAGCTGAGAAATATTCAAGAAGAATGCAAATTCAGGAACGATTAACAACTGAAATAGCAGATGAAATATCTAAAAGAGGAGTTAGTGGAGTAATTGTTATAGCTGAAGGGGAACATCTTTGTATGAAGATGAGAGGAGTTAGAAATAATAATTCAATAATTACTATAGCGTACAGAGGAATATTTGAAGAGAAAGGAATAAGAGAAAATATTCTTAATTTAATTTATACTAAACAAAATCATATAATTAATGTATAAAAATAATAAATAACTTGAGATATTAATTATATTAAAATATAAAGGTTGTTTTTTATCTATATTTACATTATATTTTATAATGAAAGGCTTATAATGAAGTAAATTTTCTATAGGTAAGAAGAATGGCTGACGCGAACTTTAGGGTCCAGTCTCATAAATTTACTCAAGACAATATTCAAGCTACGTTAGTTTGTTCAAAATGCGATGAGATATTTTCCAAGGAATTTTTATTGGATTTGGAAGGACAAACCATAGAATTTAGATGCCCTGTTTGTGGAGTTTCAGGTGAAGCTGATTTACCTTATAAAACAGCAGAAGAAAGAGAAGAATTTGATGATGATTTAGATGAAGTAGAAGAAGATTCATTTGATGAATTTGAGGAAGATTATTAAAGGATCTAATAATTGCAATATTTATTACATTTCAATTTAAATTAAATTTAAATTATCAATATACAAATGTCAAAACTAAAAATGAGATTCTATTAGTTATTTTAATTTCTTTGAATTAATTTATAATGAGTAATTTATTAATAAAAGAACAAGAAATTATGGATAGTAGAAATAGTGAATATAAATACACGCTTAATTACTGTTATTATGTATTTAAATTAGAATTGAGATTATTGTTTATTACCACATTTTATACAGAATTTAGAATCAGCTCTAAGAGTATTACCACATTCAATACAGAATTTTGATTCTGTATTTGTAGAATATTCAATATTTTTAGAAAATGATGATTCTGTTTTGTTAAACATATCAGTTACTGCTCCTGTGGGTTTGAAAGTTTCATCTATATCAGGTAAAAGATCTGAAAAATTGATAGGTTGATTAATTGATGTCTCATCGGATTGGCTTCGCTCTTCATTTTCTATGTCTCTTGTTTGTAGGTATAGTGTAATTCGAGGTACTTCCTCGCCATTATTTTCAACAATTTCAGATAACCATACTACAAATTTTTTAAGTGTCATGTCAGGTGTAGAAAAAGTCAAAGAATGAGTGGACATATATTCTTCTGCTGCTGATCTACCATCAAATACTTGCATCATGAATAGAAGGTCATAACTTGTTTTTAATTATTGCGAATTACCACATTTGCTACAAAATTTTGCTTTTGTTGGAATTATTGCGAATTACCACATTTGCTACAAAATTTTGCTTTTGTTGGAATTAAGGTTCCACAAACTATACAATTTTTAAATGTTTTATTATCTTTTAATGAATCCATGTCTGATGTAGTTATATCTTGAGATGGTTTTTCTAATTCTATATCAACAGGTTTAAGAGTTGGTTCTATTGATGATGAAGAATATTGTTGTTGACTACCACTACCACTACCTTGAATACCTCCAACTGAACCTCCACCTCCACCAACAAATCCACCAACCCCAAAACCTACTGGAGAGCTCGCATTCGAGTTAGGGTCTGCAATACCACCAGTAGGACTCTTAATTGAACTTCCTTTATCAATTGCTGATTTTATTTCAAATATTACTTTGATAGCTAGAAAATTCATTGCAGAACTAGCAATTAGATATTTTCCAATGCTTGAGAAATATTCTTTATCATTCACTTTACCTTGTTTATAATGTTGTGTAGAATCAATAAGCGTTTCATACGCATTTTGAGTATCATTGATTAATTGTTTTAATTTTTCAGTCAATCCACCGAGCGTATCAACCCCAAAAGAGGACATTAAAAATACTGTTAGTTTGGGTTTAATAAAGTTTGAAAAAAAAGATATATCAAAAATCAAATTCAAATATTAAGACAGAGATTCAAAATAAATTTCATTAATGTTAATAAATCTCTATAGTTGTATTCGATTAAATTCTTTTCTAATTTATCTGAAATTTTATTAATTTTTATAGAACTCTATAAGATGATAAAAACAGGAAAATATACAATACAATAATTCATATCAGAAAAATTATATAAAATTATGAAATTGTTGAGTAAATGGATTAACTAAAGAGAAGAAATAAATTTTAATGGAAGTAGGGTAAAATATAGTCGATTTATAGTATGAATGCTGACTCTAAAAGAACAAAACCGTTAACTTTCCGAATAGATACTAAGATATTAGAGAAAATTAGGGAGGAAGGAGGAAATAATCAAATAAGTGTCAGTAATTTTATTAATAAAATTTTAAAAAGATATGTAGAATGGGACTCATATGAGTCCAAAGTAGGTATGATACCCATTCCAAAGTTACTAGTTGAGAAGCTTTTTGAAAAAAGAAGTACACAAGAAATTATTGATTTAGCTACTAATGTAGGAAAAAATGAATTGGAAGATATATTATTGTTTATGAACAAAAAAATAGATTGGATTTTGTTTTTGAATTGGTTCGAGTTGAGACTACAAAATTCAGCTATCGAAATTGTACATACAGTAGAAGCAAATAAACATACATTTATAATGAAGCACGGAATGGGAGAAAATTGGTCTCTTTACCACAAAACTATTTTTGAATTAATATCAAAGGAGAATTCTAAGAATCCTGTACAAATAAAATATAATAGTAGAATCATCTCAATAGAGTTTTATGAATAATTAGGATTTTTATAGAAATTATTTATCACATCAATAAAGACAAAAATTTATCTTTAATATTATCTTAATAGTACAATAGTGGATGAACACAATGCTCAAGACAAAAGAAAGACAAGTACTTTTACATTAAGAATAGATGAAGGTATTGCAAAATCATTACAAAATGATTCGCAACTTCAAGATATAAGTCTAAATACTTTGATTAATAAAATTTTAAAAAGATATGTAGAATGGGACTCATATGAGCCCAAAGTAGGTATGATACCTATGGCTAAACCGGTTATAACAACATTGTTTAATATGATGAGTGAAAAAGAAATATTAGATTTAGTTTCAAATTTTGGCAAAAATGTAGTTCAGGATATAGCTTATTTTATGAAAATGAAGTCAGATCCAGATTCATTTTTAACATGGTTTGAGATTAGGATGAGAAGGTCTTTTGTAGAATTCAATCATCTTCAAGAAAATGATCGTCATATATATATTTTAAAACATGATTTGGGATATAATTGGTCTTTATATCACAAAAAAATATTAGAAAGGATTTTTAATGAAATTTTTAATAAACCTGTTAGTATAGTAATATCTGATTTTATGCTTACAATTCGATTTGAAAGATAAATTTTTAATAAATGTATCAAGATTATTCACTAGAAAAGTTATTCTTCCAAGTTTTCTAAAATTAAAATAGAATGGTTAAAAAGTATGACCGTAACAAAATGATAAATCTAGAATAATTATTTTTTTTCTTGAATGTTATGATACTCTGGTATATAAATAAATCAAGATTTAGGAATAACTTAATCCATTATCACATGATCCATAACTAATAGTATAACATATACAATTATCACTTAATCCAATATTTCGAAATGAGATAGGATATTCATTCTTATAACCATCTTTATTGGGAATTAGTACATTATGAGGGAAAAATGTAATTGACTCTGAATCGTTTTTATCTACTAAACCAAACATAAGTTGAGAAATCTCTATTTGATATCTTATAGGGTAAATAAATGGGCCTGTTTTATTCCACCATTCAATTCCTGTAAATTGATTTAATGTTTGATAATCAAAATTCGTATCTTTAATATTGAGATTGAATATTTCTGATTTATTTATCGTTTGATCTGTTAATACAAAGTTTATTTGGTCATTTTCTCGGTCCAAATGAATTATACGCTGATAAGAATGATAAATTACAGGTAAGACATTCTTAAATCTGTATTTATTTATACCCAAAAAAATTGCCTCAAAGTAGTTTTGATTATCAAACTGACATATAAGATTTAATTCAACTGGAAAATTTTGAATATTAAATAATTCTAGTAAATATAGCATCCAAGATTTATTAGGTATTTGATTTCCTAGATCTTTTTCCAGTTTTATTATATCAGATATAGCTACAACATTTATTGGAAAATATAATTTACCATTATTAATCACTCTACAGAATGATCCTAACCAATAATGCAATAATATTATACTTAAACTATAATTAATTAATATATCCTTACAAGCTATAAAATATGTAAATAATTAATATATAAAATACAATTATAAATTCATTGATAATGTCAATCTAAAAATAGGGTATATAGCATGATAGAGAAAATTGATAAAATATTTAATTCGTAAAATCAATAATAATACTTAATTAATCTCTTCAATATCAGTACTGAGAAAGTAACACATTGTATGTTCATAATTTCGATTTTCAAATCTATATATCCGGCAATCTGAAATTTCATAAGATTTTGAGTTTTGAACATTCAACAATAATTGATATTTAGGAATCTCAGAGATAGATTCATTTATTTTTTTTGTTATTTCACTAAGAATCGGATCAGAGGATGAAGTAAGAAAGTGTCCTTCGTATCTGGCAGTCTTACCAGGAAAAAAGAAAAAATCCTGAACATTCAAAACCCTATTTACCATAAAAAAATTAAGTAACCTTACTTATTTAAATCATAACAAGCATATACTAGTCATTTACTTGGCAAGTATAATTTCAATACGAATATCAGAACATTATATAATTATTATCTTTATATAACAAATTATCTTAATATGAAAAATGGAAATATACCTTTAACGATAGTAAATATATTAATTTGTTAAACTATAAATTTTTCTGATTTGATTTAATTATTATCTAATCTAAT
>DASQLB010000313.1:0-6545 GCA_035630235.1 Nitrososphaeraceae archaeon
CCACCGTTTGCTGCTTCTAGTATTAAGACAGTTATTTCTGTTCTACTTCTATATTTCATTATTATCAAATAGAACATTGTTGATCAAGTATTTATTAAAAGCTGTCCATTCGATCATGTCTTTCGATCAGAACAATCGATCCACTTTGCTTTACTACTTTACAATATACTTTTAAAATTTATATAGCGATATGGGCATATTATAGTTAATAGATTTTATAAATATTATTTTTTTCAATTATTTTATGATACTATTTCACTGCAATGCAGTGAACACATTGATGTTTTAAATATGTTATATAAAAAATAGGATGGTTGATCAATAATAGTGAAAAAGATTGAAATAATAATTCCAGACAGAGAACTACAAACTGTTGGTGCCGTTTTAAAGGATAATGACATAGGAGGAATGAGCTACTATCGTATAGAGGGAAAAGGTAAAGGTAAAGCACAACCTGTTTCAATTGGGAGAGGTACTATGCAATACACGCCCGAATTTATTCCTAGAACCAAAGTTGAAATAGTTGTAAGAGATGATGTGGTGGATAAACTAGTCAATAATTTATTGGATACACTTGATGATAAAATAGGTGGTAAAATTTTCATATTAGAAGTGCAGGAGGCAATAAGCATAAGAACAAAGGCTAGGGGCGAATCTGCCATTTAATATTTTTAATATTTTAATAGCATTTTGATTCAAATCTATTATCTAATTAATATTATTATTTATTCATAATATTTATAATAATTATTATTTTCTTACCTACATGAATAAACAAGTTTGGTGTTTTGTATGTAATTCGTTAAAATCCATTTGTATCCATGATAATTGCAATATACACTGTAGTCTTTGTTTTAAGATAAATCAAATATTACTACAAAACAATATCTAATTTCAATTCTCTATCTTTTTCTCTACTTTAATTATCTCTCCTACAGTTTGATTCATGGCTGATTCTGCGATATCACTTGCATGTTCGACAGTTCTGCGTATATCTTCAAGTATTAATTTTACTCCTGCATTGATATTGTGACTATCAATATCCTTATTTTCTAATGAATCCAAGAACAACATGATCTCTCTCTCTATACCAAGAACGTTATCTGATTTGTCTGCAATTTTATCGGCCAAATTATAGTCTCTTCTTAAGAATGCCTCAACTGCAGATGTCAAAACCTCTAAAGCAGAATTACTTAATTTCTCTAATTTTTCGGTTATCAAAGAAGGGATTAAACTTTGAATTTCCATGGATTTTGAAGCAATTCTCGATGCGTGGTCGGCTACTCTTTCGATACTTTTTACAGTAACCCTGTAGCTAAGACAATCAGAAGGGTTTTTTAACCCTATTTCTTGCAATACTCTTTCATTGTTAGTAGCCATGACTAAATTTCTTAATATATAGAGACTAAATCTATCTACTTCATCATCAGATCGTATTACTCCCATCGCTATATCATGATTTTTTTCTTTTACTGCAACCAAAGCATCCCTGTGCATTGATGAAGCAATCAAAAACATCCTCCGTACAGCCGTGTTAACTGATAATTCCGGTAATGTTAGTAATACTTGAATGGTAATTATATCAGAGGAATCAGCAATAATTTCTGTTCCTATCAAACTTCTTCTTACTACTTCTCTAACCGCCTCCCTTTGTATTGGTTGAATCCTTGCAGATTTCGCTTTTAGATTTATCAGGTTATATCCTGACAAATACATAGAAACAATCTTTCTCTTTAGGGTGTTGGGGCCTTCATCAATCAACACCTGAGTACTAACTTCATTTGTAGAATCTTGTAGTCTCTTCTCTTGTTCTGGGGTAATACATAGTGAATTACTTGAACCCCTTGAAATAGAAACATGATCACCTGCTTTAAGATTCATTTCTTCAATCCATTTTTTGGGTAACGACAAAATATAGGTAGATCTACCTGTAAATTGAATTTTTCTAATGTCGGAATTCAATTTATTCAATATTATTATCAACTATTATCTATCTATTATTAATATATATAGATTCACAATAATATGGTTATCATGTTATTATCCATTAGGAGTTTTTACATCTATATGAATAAGTCAATAAATCACGTATATTTTTTGTAACTATGTTTATTTCTATAATTAATAGATTATATTATCTCAATTCTAAATAATAGTATTGACAGAAAATTCTGTCAGACATATAGACACGATTAAAGAATTAGAGTCACTTAAATATGAATATCAAATTCGTTGTAGTCATTATAGCTTGGAGTATTCGTCTAAAGACAATATTATAACATGTTCAATTTGTGGAAAGATTTGGAATTTTGTAGAGAAAAAAGGATTCTCTAACTTAATCCAAGTCTATAATGCAGAATTAGACTAACTTTATTTCTTATCCGAAAGTTTTTTTAACAAATATACTTTCTTAAATTTATTCAGTACAACTATTAAAATTCCAACTATAATAACTGCCAATGTTGCTTGAATAAATGAAGTCTTTAGAAAAGATAGAGAATCATTTTGATCTATTTGAAATTTACTGATTGGAGCTATAACAAAAATAATAAAAATACATGCTATCATGACTAGTATCCACATAAATAAGATAAAGAATTTGAGATCTAGAAAATTCATTTCTCCTCCTTCTCCTTCTCTATCCACTTGAGATAATAAATTGCAATAATATTGTTATTAATGCAAGTGATGATGAAAAGGTAGCCAACTTATAGATTTTAATTACTATTTCTCTTTCAGAAAGTTTTCCATCTAATAAAATTAATCTAACTAGAGTGATTGGTGCATTCTTATCCTTTGAAGCTTGTAATGTATAATCTTCATTTAGTATAGTTGGCCTAGATTTCAATTCTCGGTGTTCAACAATCTTTCTTACACTACTCAAAAACAAAAACGAATTCATTATTGCTGGTAATAATGCTATGATTGCAATCATTTCTGATTTAGATGCAATTGCTAATGCTCCATACATCGCTCCCATCAATAGCGTACCTGAATCTCCTGGGAATATTTTACTCGGATATTTGTGAAATATATAAAATCCTAATAAAGCAGCTAAAAATGGTATTTCGATCATAAGAATTTCCAGATCTCCAAACAAAAAAGTACTAATTATTATTGGAAACATCGTTATAATCATGAATCCTGTAGCTACTCCGTTGAACACGTCTATTGAGTTTACAGTATTTCCTGCTAGTGGTATTGAAATTAATATTAATGGGATATATAGTATTGGGATAAACACACTTCCAAAAATCACGTTTAATTCGTTGTCATATATATGAAAAATAATTAGGGGTATTGAGGCTAAAATCAATGCCCCTGGTTTAAACCATCCTGGCATTATTCTAAAATCGTCAACAATTCCTATTATGAAGGCAATAGTCGTCGTAAGTAAAATGCTTATTATCTCAAGATTCCAGGTAATAAAATATAAAATTAGTTCTCCTATGACAATGCTTAATAATAATATCGGTCCCGCAGGTCTAGAAATCTTTGGTTTATTGGGTTTATGATTATCATTTACAACCATTCCTTTGAGTTTTAGAAATTTAATAAAACTTGGCATTAAAATTAGATTTATTAGAAAAGCGATAATAGATGCAATAATAGTGCCTATTACTAACACTTCAAAATTAGGCAAAAACAACTATTTTATTATAGATTATCTATATATATAATATGGGTCGATTTAACCTAAAAACTACAATTTTATTTTTAATGGTGATATAAAATTGATTGATTCTATCGAGGTATCACCTAATACTGACATCTAACACATAAAACAAGCACTGGACAGGCTAAGACACATTTTATGCATATACTAAAATCATCTTTTTAATTTGTAAAAGAAATCTATCTTATTTTTGTATAATAGATATATTGTTAAGTTAATACTAGCAATCTAAAGTGCTCATTATAAAGTATGATTGTTTTATTTTTTCGTGCACATAGCAAATAAAATCGGTCCCATTTTGATGGTATTTTTATTGATATCATTTTCAACTATATATGGTTCAAAATTTACTTCTTCGTACGGTCAAATCAGTTTGGTTCCTGATAATTCATTGATTGCCCAAACTACTGATTGTATTACAAGCATGATGACTGGTGCGCTTATTGGTATTAATTCTGATTGTACTGACAACTTGAATAAAATAAATTCTACATATCCAGACAAAGCTCCTGATAGTAGTAGTACTTCTTCTGTATCTTCTTCTTCTTCTTCTGACAAAGCTCCTGATAGTAGTAGTACTTCTTCTGTATCTTCCTCCTCTAATAGCAATCCATACAATTTAAGTAAGAATAATCCGTTTTATCATGAATTTCAGAGCAAAAATACTGTTAACGGTGACGTCAGCACTCCCACTTTTACTTCTGATTCATCAAATATGGCTAATGGAAATTATATTGACACTTTCCAGTCTCCACCTCCAGACAACCCTTCAACATTCACCAAGTCTCCACCTCCAGACAACCCCTCAACCTTCTCGGAGTTACAACAGCAAAATTTGAATCGACCAATATCCAATCCTTATTCATTCCAGTCGTTCCATACTTCAATCAACAAAAATATCTATACTAATCCAACTAATAGTGAATTAGGCGCGTCTCTAGATGGCAAAAACAAACATTCAAAGGAAATCTCTGCGTGTTTTGATAGAGCATTCAGCATAGATAACTATCTATCTGACTCGGAAATCATTGAATGTGCCAAAGATCGAGATAGTTATTCTCAAAATAGCCTTCATAATTATGCTTTAAGCGACAACATAAAGAATAATGATGAAGACAATGATGGTAAGACTGATAACAAACATTCAAAGGAAATCTCTGCGTGTTTTGATAGAGCATTTAGCATAGATAACTATCTATCTGACTCGGAAATCATTGAATGTGCCAAAGATCGAGATAGTTTTAAATAATTAGCTTATTTTTTTGAAAAAACTTGATTATAATTTTATTATCAAGAATCACTAGTTATTCCTATAATCAGTCTGTTGCTATAATAATAATGTTTTCGCCTTTGATGAATATTTCTCCCATTTGTTGAACTCTATCTTCTTCTAAAACTTCAGTAGCATTTTCTAGTGTTATGTTCATGTATTGATCAAAACTTTTCAGCTTTCCCTTTATAGTTCTCTTTCCTTTCAGTTTTAGAAGGATGTCTTTATTTACACTTCCTTGTAAGATATTAGATTGATTGTTCGGTGATGACAATAAATTTAAATAACTTTTTTTTGTTATTTAGGTTTAACTTAACTCATTTAATTATGTGTTTGGATTAAACCCATGACCAAGGCTCAATGTTGCGCATTAAACATTGTTTTCTTATTATTCTCTTTGAGCGCTCAATAGCTTCTGCTTCGGTTATTTTATCCTTTTTTAAATACTGTAAAAAAATTTCTTCATAGAGTTTCTTAGCTTTTTCTTCGGTAAATTCTTTGTAATCATTCATTTTCTTTATTTTCTTTGTCTTGATGGGTCTTACTTCCTCGTGTGACTCTTGATCAATCTTATTAGTTCCCTTCAAATCCTTATATTCTTCTTTGCAATCATTACAATTCCAGTCAAAAAAAAATTCATGTATGTTGCATTTTATCACATCATAGAAAAAAATACATTATTATTTAACTTTTCCATACTTCTAATACTTAGAAATTATTTGTATACTGGTTCTAATGCTGCCGCCATAGTAGCTCAGCCTGGCAGAGCGAAGGTTTCGTAAACCTTAGGCCGTGGGTTCAAATCCCACTTATGGCTTTCAAATTAATATATTGAACTATTATGTTACCACTAACCTAACTTGATCCATTTTTCTGTTCCCTTGAAATCTCTTAGTAATATTTTTAATTTCTCTTGCATCACCATAAAGCACAAAAATTTCAAGACATCTGTCTTTGTCTATCTTATTGTGAATGTGGGTATTAATTATTTTATCAAATCCATGTCGAATTTCACTAATTTCTTGATCAGATTTTTCATCATGTATTACTAAAAGAACTGAATGTAGAACTCCTGACAATTCATCTATTCTTTTCTCTTCTAAAAGTAAGTTTCTGACGCTAGCTCTTACAATTTCTGATCTGCCTGAAAAACCCAAAAACTTTTGCAATTTGTCTAGTTCTTGAATTATGTTTTCATTTAGTGAAATGCTTATAATTGGCAATGTTTTTTATTATGATCATTTCATAATATTTGTTTTTTCCATTTATGAATAATTTCCAACGGATATTCAGTATCATCCTACTTTGGTGGCTCTATTTCTCTTATGCTCAAATCTTTGAAGTTCAAAACTACGTTATCTGCGCGAAAAGTAACAATAGGTCCTGAATTTAAAACCATATGATCTTTGGATCTACCACAATTTGCACTGTAGAATACTTTATCTGAACTACTTGCAAACCAGCCTCCGTTATCCGTAATTTCAAAAACTTTGACCCAATGATTAGAATTGGAGTTATCTAAATATGATTCCATTTTTACCGCAGAATCATTATTTGTATTATAGATCACAGTTTTCCAACCAATCCATCTATTCATCA
>DASQLB010000314.1:0-3332 GCA_035630235.1 Nitrososphaeraceae archaeon
AGTTGAAAAACCTTTTTCTAGAGAAAATAAAAATATAGAAGATTTTTTTGATTCTTTGTTAGCTAAAGTTGACCTTATAGTTTCCGCTACAGGAGACAATATAATGAATGAATCAATTAATGAATTTTGTTACAAAAGAAATATACCAATTATATTTGCAGGTGCATTTGAAAAAATTACTGGAGGAATAATGATAAGGATTGATCCACGTAAAAAATCTATATGTTATAGATGTATATATAAAAAATACGGTGACGAAACAATATTTCAAAAGCCAAAAATTATAGATAAAAATTATATTAAAAATTACGGAAGAGATGTAAAGGACATGTTAACACAACCTGGACTTGGAATAGATATTGATCTCATAACCTTGCCAACGATAAAATTTATTTTGAGTACCCTATTAGAAGAAAAAGACATAGACGAATCATTCAAATCAGATATTTATTATTGGTTTAATAAGAATATACCTGGTCAAAAAGTAGAAACATTTGTCTTATATCGGGAAGACCGTATGTTAGAAAAGATACCAGACTGCAATATTTGTTCAAAAACTATTTCAAAAGGTAATCAACTTGAGTGATTCATTTGATGTATTAGGGAACGGTGATAGGAGTATACAATACGAAGCAAACGAGATAGCCGGCGCATTCGAATTGAATAGTGAATGGAAGTTTCACATAATGGCCAATGATAATATCGGGTTAGTACTTGAATTACCTGTAACCCAACTTCAAATTGAAGGAAGCTTTGAAAAAATATATTTTACTTTTTTAATAGAATATGTTCAAGATTATCCCTTGTCACCTCCTAAAGTACATTTAATAGAGCCCGATCTTGATCCAACACAAACCCCTCATATGTTCATAGATAATACTATCTGTTATCTAAAACCTGATGAAGATTGGTCAAGTAACTATAGCTCATATGACGTAGGATTAATGATAAAGTCTTGGATATTCGCTTATATAAGATGGAAACAAAAGGGGATATGGGGGTGGAGAGAACATGAAGAACCTCAATCTGAACTCATTTAGACCTACAAAGTAAATATTATTTCAATGTGTAGTATCGTTTAATTTTGAAATCTAAATGTTTTAATTGTATATGTTTTACAATTTGTTTTTCAATGGAACACCATAATTTAATTATTCATAACAATAACTTTTATTTAATATAAAAATTTTTTCTATATCTCGATCTTACAAGTTTATTGCTTCATGAATTCTAAAATTGATAGGAGTGGAACGCAGTGTTCAATGGGGCAAGTGGGATGTGAAACAAATTTGACATAATTTTTAGACTTAAAGGACATATTATCTCAAGCTGGTTCTGGAACTAATAGTGCTAGTACGATCTTATAATATTCCAAGAATCATTTTATATCAGGAAATAGAATATTATTCTTATTATAGATCTTGCGATTTACATTTAAGTATATTTTCAAACTGATAAATAGCTTTTCTTGGAACTTCTGTATTTATTGATAGAGTTTTTTTCAATAATTACATTTCTTGTTTTTTATTCGTATATGAAGATAAGATAAATCATCTACTTTGTTCAACTTTATTTTATGGTTTTAATCACTGATTTATAGAGAAAAGAATTCCTGTCAATCCTATTATCTATTTCAAGACACTTTTTTTCTACCTCTCCTTATAGGTATAACTTCTTTTGTAACTCGTATTACAACAAAATAGTTAGTTTCAAAATGTGATTTAAAATCAACTAGTGATAGCTATTTTCCATGATTCAGCAAATGACGCAAGAGATAATAAAGAAATGGCATAACCCATTGTTAGAAAAGAATTTTCTAAAAAGTGATTATGATTTTATTTCCATTTTGTAGGATTTAGATTATACATCTGAAAAGAAACTCTTATCAAGATATCTTTTATTTATAAGTAACAAGTAATGGTTGAAGCTAGTATAGCTGAATATTTCAGCATTGGAGGGGCAATTGGAATTATAGGTAGTATGTTTGTAGTTCTATATTTTTCAAGAAAACAAATGCAGATACTATCTGCAGATATAGAAACAAAGATTCTCAATGATATGGATGAAAGTTTGCGTGGAATTACTCATATTGGAGTACAACGGCCAGAACTGCTTAAAGTAATAAGCAATATTCCAGCACACTATTGTACACCAGATGTATCATTTGCTTATTATATTTTATACACATATGCCCATGTATTCCATATGTGGAAAAGAGGAGTAGTAAACGATAACGAATGGAGAGGATGGTTGCGATATATGAAAAGCGCTTTTGAACAAGGTACTATAGCAGAAGTATGGAAAACTATAGATGCAAGAAAATGGTTTGATCCTGATTTTGAGGAATTCATTAATAAAGAAGTAGTTAAAAATAATGAAAAGAAGAGCGATTCAAGATATTGACCTGACCCGATATATTGCCTTTCTCTTCTACTCTCGTCTCTCCATTTCCAATACTCGTATTGCTTATTAGGAACTTACCAATAAAATAATATAATGTCGGATTCAGGATGTAAACATCTTAAACTAATTCAACACGTAAAGCCTAGTGCAGATGGTTGTGAGGATTGTCTTAAAATTGGTGATTCTTGGGTGCATTTGCGTCTTTGTCTTATTTGTGGCCATGTAGGATGTTGTGACTCGTCAAAGAATAAACATGCAACTAAACATTTCCATTCAACAGAACACCCGATTATCCAATCTTATGAACCTGATGAGCAGTGGAAGTGGTGTTATGTGGATGAAATATTTCTCTAAGTTAAATTGAAGATTAATTTGTTCTGAACAAAACTGGACGAATTGCTAACCTCAAACGACACAAATAGCAGTGGTCCTGTTATTTAACATATATTGATGAAATAGAGCAGTTTTTGAAAGTGGCGAACAAAATAAAGAATATGCCAAAAATAATTTAGAAATACCTATTTGGCTATAGATGCTGAAGCTAGTTAGAAAATATTAGGATTCATTCTATACAACAAGCAGCAAATAATGGAACTGAAAAAATAGTATTAGGTTATACAACTTTTTACTAAATGATAAGAAAGAATATGATAATTGAAATTCTTGTCATGTTAGAAATAGTAAAATATCTTTCATTTCATTTCATTTCATTCAATGACACTTTTTAAAAGAAACTAAAATTTTATTATTAATTAAATATTATAGTATTAGTATGAATCATTCGGTTATCATTCCAGAATTTATACCATATGAAAAAATAAGAAATTTTATTCCAGAGGTTGTTAAAATACAAAAAGGAGATAACATTAAATGGATAAATGTAAGTAAGGATTTTCATAATTTATATTTTTTTGGAGTGTTAAATGATC
>DASQLB010000315.1:0-2134 GCA_035630235.1 Nitrososphaeraceae archaeon
GGATTATTATAACCACTTATAGTTCCACCATGAGCTTCGACAATATTTTTTGAAATATATAGACCAAGTCCAGTTCCTATCTCTGATTTTGTTGTAAACTTATGGAACAAAGTATGCAAAATTCCTTCATCTATTCCTTTACCATTATCTTGCACACTTATTTTTACTTGTTTATTACTATAGTCTTTTTTTATTTTGACAATGATTTTGCCATTTTCAGTGAATTGGTATGCATTATTGAGCATATTTGAAATTACTTGTTGTATTCTATTTTTATCTGCGTATACAAATAATTCTTTATCTCTAGTAGAATATTTTTGAGAACTTTCGTCTAAGCATATAAGTTTAAATTCATTTTTTTTCTCATTCCTAATTTTATTTGCTAATTCATCTATTGATTCTTTTATTATTTGATTGATGTCAAATTTTTCCTTGTTTAAATTTAAGTTATTGCTCTCAATTCTTGCTATATCTAGAATATCTTCTGTTAATCGATATAGTCTTTCTGAATTTCGCTCTAATGGTTCTAAATATTTTTTAAAATTTTCAGGAAAACTTTTGACCATTTCTAGGTATCCAACAATTGATTGGACTGGTGTACGCAATTCATGTGCTGCTATATTTATGAACTCTTTTTGCATAATATCTTGTCTTTTGAGTTCCTCATTCAGTTGCTTCAAGGATATATTAGAATGTTGTAACGCTTTGGTTTTTTTATCTATCTCTATTTTTAACAACTTTGTAATTTGTTTATGCTTTATATCCAATTGTGAATATGTAAGAATTATAGCTACTGTAGTTATCGTAATTGAAATCACTATTCCTATAATATATATGAAAAGCAAATTTTGTCCATCGACGACTGATTGATTTGTATTATTTTGAAGTATCTTTTCTTCTTCATTAATAATTAAGGAAATATTATTTCTAATCTGGTCCATTAATATTCTTCCTTCATCACTTAAGATCATTTCTGCCGAAGCATTAAATCCATGTGTTCTCATTGTATCTAATGATTTTTCCATCTGAGAAATTTTGCCTTGAAGAAGAGGATAAATATTGAGCTTTGCATTTTGTAATAGATCTGAATGTTCATCGTCAATTAATTTTTCAAGTCTTACAATTGTCGAATTTAAATTGTTTAATGAGTATGTATATGGTTCTAAATATGTCTCATTTCCAGTAATAATAAAACCACGCTGTCCAGTTTCAGCATTAATTATTAGAGTAAGTAAATTTTGTAATGATAGAATTACTTTATGTGTTTCTTCAATAAATTTTGTTTGTTGTTGAAAAGATATTATGTTTTCATAAGTTTTTGTACCTATAACCAAAAGAGTAACTAATGGTAAAGCAATTGCAATTAAAAGTAATTTATTACCTACTATCATTATAATATCCTCTTTACATTCTTGTAGTAAAACTAATTTTTAAATGTAAATATTACCAAATAAAGTAACTGTCATTCACTGTTCTTTTTTTTTATAATTATAAATGTATTAATAATTATAAATGTATTCATAATAGTTTAGGCATTAAATTAGTTTTACAATTAACATCTAGAGAAAGTAGAGTCAATTCATACATAGATATTGACAAAAATTGATTCATAGAATATACTTTATTCAATCAATTAATCGAAAAGAAAAAGAAAATTTATTTTTTATTTATCTGTTATACGCTGATGATCTTTCTATTTTTCTTGCGTAATTAAAGTTATTTTGCATGATATCATTGTAATATCTTTGTGTAAGTTCTAGTGATTTATTAAAATTCTCAACTCCACCTACAATGATTTCATTAATGGAATTTGTTGTATTAATTGTACGATCTTGTATATTTTTGTTTAATGTGTTGTATGTTTTAGAATATCTTTCTGGAATATTGAAATTTTCCCAGTATGATTTATAGATGTTATTCCAAAATTGAGCGTATGATGATTGATAGGTATTAAAAACATTTTTTTGTAACTCTATGGTGTTGTTCGATATTTCTTGCGTTGTTTTGTTGATCTGTTCTTGGTATCTCCTGAAAGTATCTGCATTCTTTTCAAAAACTCTTTTATTATCTGTTTGAAATTTATTTACATTTTCATTAATCTTTTCTGTCGTGTCTGATACATTAGATGCTGTAT
>DASQLB010000316.1:0-33505 GCA_035630235.1 Nitrososphaeraceae archaeon
GGTTCTTGTGTTGCTAGTAGAGTTGCTACCGGAGTTTTAGCTTCTTGAGTTGCTACTTGTGTTGCACTCTGTTCAAGAGCTTGCTCGACATTTCCACCTGTTGCAACTTGTTTTGCAGCTTGTTCAATGGCTTGGTTTACAGCTCCTGTATTACCATCAGCTTGTTGCTGAGCAATTTGACTTATTGATTGGAGTGTAGGATTATCGGTTCCTCCTTCAGCTGCTTGAGTAGCAATTTGTTCGATAGCTTGAGAAATATCTCCTCCTGCTTGAGCAGTTTGGACTGCTAATTGTTCAATTGTTTGTTGTACTTCTGATGGATTAGCTCCAGTCGCAGCAGCTATTTGATTGGCTACTTGAGTTATTTTTTGATTAACCTCTGCACCGCCGGTGGTTGCTGTCTGAACAGCTGTTTGGGCTATTGCCTGCTCAATATTGCCGCCACTAGTCGCAACTTGTTTTGCAGCTTGTTCAATAGCTTGATTTACAGCTTCTGTATTACCTGCTGCTACTTGTTCAGCGATTTGAGTTATAGATTGTGAGATGGGCCCGGTTGGATTTTGAGCTATTTGTTCAGCAAGTTGTTGAATCGATTGAGTTACATCTGCTCCTGGTTGGGCTGCTGCCACCTGGGTTGCAAATTGTTTTATGGTCTGTTGAACTTCAGCAGGTGTTGCACCTGTTGCTTGTGCTACCTGTGTAGCAATTTGACTGATTTGCTGGTCTACATTTACAGGTGTCGCTGCTTGCTCGGCTGCTTGCGCTATTACCTGTTCGATGTTAGCGCCGCCAGTTGCAACTTGTTTTGCAGCTTGTTCAATAGCTTGATTTACAGCTCCGGTATTCCCTGCTGCTATCTGTTCGGCAATCTGGGATATTGATTGGGATACTGGTCCACTTGGGTTTTGGGCAATTTGTTCAGCAATTTGTTGGATGCTTTGTGTAACGTCACCTCCTCCCTGAGCAGTTTGGAGTGCTAACTGTTCAATTGCCTGTTGTACAGAAGCTGGAGTAGCTCCAGTTACTTCAGCAACCTGATTTGCAATTTGGGTTACATTACATGGAGCATTTTCAGGACACTTTACTATTTGATTGACAACTTGATTTACAATATTTTGAACTATGGGACTTCCTCCGCCTCCGCCTCCGCCTGAACTTGACTGTTTTGCAGACTGTGATGCGGCTTGCTTTATAGCCTGATTAGCAGCGGCAGCTTGAGCTCCTCCGCTAGCCTGTTGTTGTGCTAATTGTGCTATGGATTGAGACACTGGTCCATTAGTATTTGATGCGATTTGTTGTGCAAATTGTTCAATAGCTTGAAAGGGATTTCCTCCTTGGTTGGCTGTTTGCAATGCAATTTGAGTTATGGTTTGTGCAGCCTGAGCTGGAGTAGTACCTGGATTCCCTTGTGCTACTTGTGAAGCAACTTGTTTAATTTTTTGTACCGCACTACCTTCTATTGCTGATTGAAAAGCTTGTTGGATTATACTTTGACTGACGTCCCCGCCTCCAGTGGTAGCTGACTGTGAAGCTATTTGTTCTATAACTTGATTTACAAGTCCAGTATTCCCTGCTGCTTGCTGTTGTGCGAGTTGAACGATAGACTGTCCTATAAGACCTTCTGGGTTCTGTGCTGCTTGATTAGCAATTTGGGAAATTAATTGGTCGACATTTCCTCCTCCCGATTTCGCACTTTGCGATGCAATTTGAGATATTAACTGTGACACAGCTGCTTTATCTGCTCCTGTAGAAGTGGCTAGCTGTTCAGCAATCTGGGTGATTTGTTGATTAACTGGTCCCTGTAAAGAAGATACTGCTTCTTGTTGGGCTTGTTGTATAATATTCTGAGCAATTGGACCTTTTGGGTTCGCTGCTACTTGATTTGCAATTTGAGATATAATTTGGTTAACGTCTCCTGCTCCCTCACCACCGCTGGCAGTTTGTGATGCCAACTGTTCTAACGTTTGCGAAACCTTGTTAGTATCAAGGCCTGGATTTGCAGTTGCTATTTGATTGGCAATCTGCGAGATTGTCTGATTAATATTAGTAGTATCAGGAGTTGCATTGACGTACGATGCGGTAGGTATCAAGCCCATCGCAATACCAATGATGGTTATAAATAATACTTTGGACTGAAAAAAACTTATCTTCTTATCTATATCTTTTTTATGGAACAATTCTTTTTCCATTAGTAGATTTACTTGAATAGCTATATTTAAGCTAGATGTTTGTTTTCAATAATTATTATACAATCTTATTACTTTTTATTTATAGAGTGATAAATTACTGTACAGATATCCATTCTTTTATCTGATTAGTATACTATTTTTATAAATATAATAGTTCTTTTATTTCAATACAAAAAAATCTCTTTCATTCTCTGGATGTTTTCTTTATATTATCTATTACTTTATTAAATAACTTTGTATGAAGAAAGATTACTCAAATGTCTGAAGACCTCTTCATGATTACAACTAAATTTATTCTACAATAAAGATTATAGTCCATTGTGATCGACAAATATTTTATCCTTATTCTATAGATAGTTACAGTCATTAAGGTGTCTCATCGCTTACAATAAGAATAAAAAAAGACGTTATAGACAGTTAAGATTATTCTAAAGCTGTTTATCGTTTACATCGAGTAACAAAGATTTTAAGAAAACCTAACTTAATTACAAAAGTAAACAATACATTAGTTATATCCATAATATTTGTCTTAAAATAATATTCATAATTTGGTAATTAATTTGTACTTGTTATTAGTATCATATAACCTATTTTAATTTAAAATGAGAATAGATTGTAATAACTATAGTAAAATTAATTTTCTTTCATACTATTAATTATTTTTAGTTTGTCAATAACTTCTAAATATTTCGAAATTAGATCAAGCTTGGTATTTTGAATGAGGATATCATTCTCATTCACTAATGTTGATATCAAAAAGTTAATTTTTTCTATGATGATTTTTGTATTTGTTGTTTTGGATATACTAAAGTCATCTATAGTTGGAATTTTTGATACATTTGATAAATTTGAATCTTGAATAGGATGTTGATTTTGATGTTGGAGCTCTTCTACTTCGATTTGTTGTGTTCCATTATTTGCCTCTTTTATCTTTCTTCCACAACTAACACATACAGTCTCTTCTTTATAACGGACCTGAACACCTCCGCATTTCGCACATGAAGTACTAAGTAAAGTACCTCCTTTTAATAACAGATCAGCCGCACCTTTAATATTATTCCTAGCCTTTTCCTGTCCATTCTCATCAGAATATTTCCCATTAGACATAGTATTACTAATGATTTATAGAGGGATGGGAGTAATTTATTTATCTTTTGTTATCAGTTAGTAGGTTAGATTCTCTATTTAGTTTACCAAAAAGACACATAACGTAGAAGTATAATTAGTAGATTATATTGGTAGCCCCAAATCCTTCTCTTATTGTTCTATTTGTATTCATATTATAATTATATATTTTGAATGAGTAATCATTTAAAACAGGCAGTACATCATCTATAGTTTTACTTAGATAAAAACCAGGACAATCCCCAGTAAATTGAAAAGTTGCATGAACTAATGGTCGGTTGTTAAATGATTCCATCCATGATGCAAACGGATACAACCAGCATACACCGGGTTTTCCATCTTGAATTTGACAACTACCTTGATCATCTAAAAATCTACATTTTACTGGTGTTCCATCTTCTTCATCGGTCTCATCTACCTTTCGCTTTAATGAGATCATACTAATATGAGTAATTAGATTTCCATAAGAGCCAGGTTCGTTCCAAGAGGATATTTTTGTTTCTTTATCAAGAAATTCAGTAATAGAATTATAATTCAATTTATTTTTTAGAGTATAAATATCATCTTTAGTTAAAGGCAATCGTCCCTGTTTTTCACAGCAGTTATGACAATCAGGCCACAGACAGTTCCATAGAACAAATAGATCATTATTTGACAACTTTGGGATATGAAAAATTACTTGATTTACTTTAACAGTAGTGTCTACCACATCTTTTCTTCTGCCTAGATGTAAATCATAAATAGGTTTTTCAATATTCCATTTTTTTGAGAGCTCATCGATAGATGATTTGATTGTTGTTGTTGATTCTTGACTCTCCTGCATAATATACTTAGAGAAATAAACACCTTTAAGTTTAATGATTATTGCTGTACCTGCTGCTGCTACTACTGCTGCTGTTGTTGTTGTCGTAGTTGTTGTTAAAGAATAATTACATGATTATTTAGTTAGCAATAATATTGTTGGCAAATTAAGAAAACAATACACTGCCAGAATTATAACAATTTTATTGCTTCTGGAACCAGTAAATATTGACACTGAATGTTAAGAATCTTGTTTACCGAAGACGCCAAATTCTGTACTCTAGGTTTTTCTCCATGATTTATTACCACTCTTTTGAGTTTTGGTTTTAATCTACTAATATAGGCGAGAAGTTGATTATAATCGCTATGATTGCTAAAGCCATGTATAGTATGTATATTGCATTTTATCTTTAATTGTTGCCCATTTATCGTTACTTCAGTATTTCCTGTTTGAATCTCTTTACCGAGTGTTCCTGTTCCTTGATTTGAAATAAATATTATTTTACTAAGAGGATCGTTGTGAATTTGCTTTAAGAATTTTACAGACAGACCACCTATTAGCATAGCTGATGGAACAAGTATTATTCCTGGTTTGTCTACCTTAGATTTTGAATTGAGTAATTTGAGATTTTTATAATTAAAGATCGAGATATTCTCATTTAAAATTTTGGCTTTAACTTCTTTTGATAGGTAGTCATAATATAATTCATGCATATATGTTGCTTCAAGTACAGACTTGTCCACAAAGATTTCTGCTGAAGGGTCTAAAGAACCATCTTCTTGATATTTTGTTAAAGTATAGATTAACTCTTGTGAAAGTCCTATAATTGGAACTGGAATGAGAACTCTGCCTCCATCTCTAAGAGTTTGATTAATGCTTTCTATTAAAATTGGATCAGTTTCTTCACGTTTATGAGGTAAATCTTTATTTCCAAAGGTTCCTTCTATAATAAGTGTTTCAACTCGAGGAAAATTCCAGGATGCATTCTCGAGTAAATTAGTTTTTCCAAACTTGAGGTCCCCTGTATAGACTAAATTATGATTTCCATTTCCAATATGTAAATGAATAGATGTAGAACCTAATATGTGGCCTGAATTATATAACACAAGTTTTACATCGGGTGAGATATCTGTAACTATTCCCATAGATAAAGGCATACTATGAATTATTACATTTTTTATGTCATCTTCAGAATATAACTCATGGTTTTTATGATAGTCAAGGAAAAGGAGAGTCATTAAAGGTAATGTAGGTTCAGTACAATAAACAGGGCCTCTATACCCATATTTGAATAGAAAGGGAAGAAAACCTGTATGATCGATATGAGCATGAGTTATTATAACTGCGTCAATTTCCTCTAAAGTGAAACCTGTCATATCGAATCGTGGATAATAATTTATAGCTTTTTCTTCATGAGTATTTATTCCACAGTCTAGTAATATTTTACTTTCTTTAGTAACAAGTAAAAAACACGATCTGCCAATTTCACCGAACCCTCCCAATGTGAGGACACTAGCTTCACAACTGTTACTTAATTTTGTTCTGAAAACTTTGTCCCCCACTTCTTTATAGAATTTTATCCTATAGTCGGTGGAATTATCTAAAACTTTATCGATAAATTGAATTGTAGCAAGTTTTACTGTTGATTTTCTTATCTTGATTTTCCATCCTGTTTCAGTGACCAAGTCCAATAAAAGGGTATTTTCAATTTGATTTTTCATTTCAAATGAATTATTGATATATATTGTTAGTTCACCTAATGCATCATCAAAAAAAATTCCATTCATTTCAACCTTTAAAGGGAGTAGATGAGTCTGAATAATATTAGTAGAATCATTCCGGGATTTGCGAATCGATTCATCGGTTCTAATTACAACTCTCTTTCTAATCGTATTGACCATATTAGAAAGGATTTGGGAATTTTCTATCAAAAATTTAGGATTTTTACTGTATAATGCAATACTAGGTCCTTCATATTCTATCTTAGTCAAACCTGATTCCTTTGGTAAGCTTTTTAGTATAGTAGCCATGATATTCTGACTTGACTGTTCATTATCAAAATTAGTAAATTCCATCTCTAGTTCCTTCAGTATAATATAATATACCTCAGTTTTTTGATTGAAATATAAATTGATTGCGATCAAATAAGAGGAAAAACTTTTTGTTTTTGAAAAAAGAGGAAAGAAATAAGATTGAAATAGTAATATATAATAAATTCAACGTAAAGAAAGGTTAGATAGTATGGATGTAGAAACAAATGGGGAAAGTTCTAGTAACAGAGCTAATGAAAACAATTCAGGTAACGATACAGGTTTCAGAAAATTTAGATCATTCAGGATTCCTGTTAAAGTAGGAGAAGAATACGATGTAAAAATTGAAGCAATGAGTAAAAGAGGGGATGCTGGTGTTGCTAAAATTGAAGGAATGGTAATATTTGTAGCGAATACTAAGGAAGGAGACGAAGTCAAAATAAAAATCACTAGAGTCGGCATGGGTTATGCTATAGCAGATGTTGTCCAACAATAACAATAGTAAGATAACAAATTTTGTCTAAAATAATATAATTTTAAGAAATATAATTATTTTATTTATAATTAAAATTTATTTTAGAAAGAAAGAAAGAAAAATATTTGAAATCAAATAGTCATTTGATGGAGCTTCCAAGGAAAATTCTTGTAGGAGACAATGTAATTTCAGACCTTGGAAATTTTATAACGGATATAAATAATGAAATATCCAACGTAGTAATCATTAGTGGCGAAACTGTAAGAAATAAGATTGAAAAAAATATTAAAAAATCATTAGAAAAGTATCATATTAAAAATTATTGGATTATTAGAAAAGATGCCTCTTTTGAAACAGTATCTAAAATCAAAATAGAATTAGAAGAATTAGAGCCTGATTTAATACTTGGAATTGGAGGTGGAAAATCAGTTGATGTAGGAAAGATGAGTGCATTTTCTATAAAAAAACCCTTTATAAGTATCCCTACTTCTGCTTCTCACGATGGTATTTCAAGTCCATTTGTTTCCCTGAAAGGATCAAATAAACCTCATTCTCTTAAAGCAAACACGCCAATAGGGATATTGGCAGATATTAAATTAATCTCGGAAGCACCTTGCAGGTTATTATCGAGTGGTTGTGGCGATTTAATAGGCAAAATTACTGCTGTTAAAGATTGGGAGTTAGCAAGAGACGACAAAAATGAATATTTCGGAGCCTATTCTGCTTATCTAGCAAAATTAAGCGCGGATATTATTATGAATAAATCAAAAGAATTATTACAAAATGAATATGGGGTTAGAACTATTATAGAGGCGTTAATAAGTGCAGGTGTTGCTGCAGGTATAGCTGGAAGTAGCAGACCATGTTCTGGATCTGAACATCTTTTTAGTCATGCACTTGAATATATTACTGATGGACATTGTGGTCTTCATGGGGAAAGGGTAGGACTTGGAACGATAATCATGTCTAAGCTGTATGGCATGGATTTCGAAGGAATTATAGATATTCTAGAAAATGTTAAAGCTCCTGTCAAAGCCAATCAAATAAAATTGACGGAAAAAGATGTTGTACAATCCTTGTTAATTGCCCAAGATTTGAGACCTGAAAGATATACTATATTAAGTAAAACAAAACTTGATAAAAAATCAGCATATGAACTAGCAAAATCAGCAAAAGTGATCTAAGAAATCAACTAAGTATACTGTAATTACAAACTATTCATTTCTTTTATTTTCCTATTTAGAGGTAATAAAATAATTTTAATGAAAAGAGATTGATTGAAATAGTCTCCAAAAATGGTAATTACTATCTAAATCTTATTATTTTTTGTTTTCAGATTTGGATGCACTTTCCGATCTGAGGGAAGTATCGGATCTCGGAGAAGTATCAGATGTTACAGTTTCATTTGTTGTAGCAGCAGATGTTACAGTTTCATTTGTTGTAGCAGCAGGTGGTAAAGTCTCTTTTGGTTTTTGCGATAAATATACTTCCTGAAACGTTATTTTGCTTACTCCATCTACAAATTTGAAAATATCAGAACTAACTGCCTTTTTGATTATTTGCAAACCATCTAAGAGAGAAATATCTTCAGATAATTCAATTACTACTGTGTCATCCTTAAACTCGAATTTGGCCTTCTCATCATCTATCGGAAGTCGTCTTTTTAACAAATATTTGATTTTATCATCATTTGTGTCGACTTTTTTAACCACATTCACATCATAAACAAGAACTCTGCTAGCAAGCCTATGATTATAATCAATCTGAACCCGACCAGAGCCTATATGCCGAATAATACCAGTTCTATCGTCCAACTCTACAACATCGCCAACCTTGATTTCGTTAGCCTTTTCACCTAATTTTCTCTGGGGAATCATTCTGACTTTATTAGTATCTCTTTCACCAAACCCCTTATCTGGGAAAATTTCAATTGAAAGTTTTTGACCCACATCAGTACTAGTTAGAGCTTCATCTAAGCCCTTTAATACCCAACCTTCTCCAACTGAGATAAGTCTGGGTTCATATGTTCGTGATGGATCGTGGAGATTGGATTTTTTTGCATCTTCTTCAATAGTTGTTTCAAAAATTTCACCATTATCTTTGATTCGGGCAGTATAATCTAATAATATTAAAGATCCTTTATCAAAAGGCATAAAAATCGCTATTAATTTACCCTATATTAAGTTTGACAAATAACAAAATGGACCTGAGTTACAAATTTTTCAATTTTTCCTCTGCGATAGACAATGCTTTGTCGTTCACATTTATTCCCAGCATCTTCATAGCCGAGTAAATAGATGATACAGTTCGCATAACATGATATCGATTTACTTCTCCCATGCTTCCAATTCTAAAGACCTTACCCTTGAGATTTCCAAATCCTCCCGCTATTAGAACTCTAAAATCATCTGATAACAAAGTTCTAAATTTCTTGTCATCCATGCCTTCAATGTAGTTAAATGCGATAATGACATTACTCTTTGCATCTTCTTGAGCATAGGGAGTCAGGCCCATTGCACTTAAACTAGAATAAAAAGCATCAGCACATTGTCTGTGTCTTTGAATTCTTTTCTCCATGCCTTCTTCTAGGACAATATTTAGGGCTTCATCAAATGCATAATACAAAGGTAATGCAGGAGTGAAAGGGGTTTCAGTATGTTCTTTGTAATATTTGAAATACCTATTCAGATTCAAATACAATATAGGTGATGGATTTGATTGCATGTATTTTTTTGTTCTTTCATTTATCGATATTGGAGAAACACCTGGTGGTGCGGCTAGGGCTTTTTGAGATGCTGTTATACAAATATCAACATTCCACTTATCTACCGGAAGGTCATCACCGCCTAGTATAGAAACAGCATCTGCTATATAGAACGACCCATATTTTCCACAAAGGTCGCCTAATTTATCCATATATCTAATTGTAGTTCCTGTCGAAGTTTCATTATAAACCGCATACAAAGCTTTAATATCTTTATTAACTTCAAATGCCTCCTCAATTTTTTCAATAGGAGGATTCTGTCCAAAAGGAGATTCTATCCTAATTGCAGTACCTCCCCAACTATCAATCAAATCTGCAAGTCGAGTACTAAATTCTCCATTTACAGGAATAATTGCTTTATCTCCCTTTTTAATCAAATTAACTACTGAAGACTCTACAGCACCTGTTCCTGAAGTAGTAAGTAAAATAATATCACCACTTGTTTCAAAAACTTTTTGAGTTTTTTCAATAATACTTCTATATAAAATTCTGAAATCTTCGCTACGATGGTTGATAACTGGAGCAAGCATAGCATTCATCACACGATTTGGAACGTTAGTAGGACCTGGAAGCATTACTAAATATTCCATATTTTCAAATAATGTCAGTATTACCGTTATTTAAAATTACTTAAATAGCATTATTAATAATTTAATTACTTTAGATAGTAGGAGATTGAATGCCCGTGTTTAGCTCTAGAAAAAAGAAATTATTAAATAATATATCTGAAATCAATTGTAAAAATATACTTTCTTTTCAACCTGAAAATATATTTTATCTCACAGGATTTTGGGGTGAAGGAATTGTGTTATTGAACCAAAATTGTACGAAATTATTTACACCAAAATTAGAGTTTTTTCGAGCATCAGAAGACTCAAAAGAATGTGAAATTATAAAAACGGAAAGAGGAAGTGATACTGCTTTGTTATCTACAATCTCAAAATCGGGCAGTAAGGACATTTATTGTACCGATAACGCCAACTATAATTTAATAAATCACATTAAAGTAAAGATTGGAGATAATAAAATAATTGTGAATGATGACCCATTTTTTAAAACGCGAAGTATCAAAGAAGAGATTGAGATAAAATATATAAAACAAGCTGCTAGTATTATAGATAAATTATATGATATCTGTTTAGAAGAAATAAAGGAAGGTGTATCAGAAAGACAATTACAGACAATATTAATATACGAAACATTCAAGAATGGTGGTGGATTTCCTTATTACAAATCTACATTAAATCCATTCATAATAGCAAGTGGACCAAATGCATCATTCCCTCATGCTAATGTGTCTGATAGAAAATTTAGGAGAGGAGACTTTATTGTTATTGATCTCACTTTACGAGTTAATGGTTATGTTGCTGATGCGACACGGACATTTGGTTTGAATACCTTAAGTCCTGAATCGAAGAAGATATACGAAATAGTAAAAGACGCTCAGAGACTAGGGCTAACTAAATGTAGTAACAAAATAAAAATAGGAGAAGTTGACAAAACCTGCAGAGAATACATTTCCAGAAATGGATTTGTAAATGAATTTAATCACTCGACTGGCCATGGTATAGGATTAGATGTTCATGAGCCTCCCTGGATTCGCCCTAACAATGAAGAATTACTTGAGGATAATATGGCCATTACAATTGAACCTGGGATATATCTTGAATCAAAATTTGGAGTGAGAATTGAAGATAGTATAATTATAGACAGTAAGATAAACAGAACAGGCATAACAAATCTTAATAAATTTGAGAAGGATTTAATTATTATTTAACATTAAATCAAAATAGTATCAAATTTTATATGTATATATCGTGCTAAAAATGTAGTAAAGAAAATATTGATAAGAAGAGGCATTATTATTATTTTAACTTTGAAATAATAATTTCAAATAATTTCTTCGCAATCGAATCCTTACTTTGAACCTTCAAATGAATTACTGACTCTTTTTGCCTAACAATAAAAACTTCGTTATAATCAGATCCTATTTTAGTCCTTGTTCTTCCTACATCATTCGCAATTATAATATCTGCATTACATTCTTTCAATTTTTTCTTTGCCTTATTAATTAAAAAAGTATTTGAAACATCAGAATATGCTTTAAAACCTACAAGAAATATATTTTTGTCTATTAATTTAATTTCATCAATAATTTTTTTTGTAGGAACAAGTTCTAAATTAATTGGATGAGAAACTTGACTAGGAATTTTCTTTTTATGTATTTGAAGAAGTTTAAAATCTGTCACCGCAGCAGCAAAAATAACTAGATCATATTTCTTTGATCTTATCTCAGAAATAACTGTTGTATACATTTCATCAGACGTACCAACCTTAATAGTTTCCAAATAAGAAGACTTTGAAGTACACATAACAGAAGAATTTCCTATAACATGAGTAACATGAGCACCAAGTTGAAGCGATTCTTTAATTATTGCGTTTCCCATTTTTCCAGAACTGAGATTGGTGATAACTCTGACAGGATCTATATACTCCATTGTACCTCCAGATGTTACTAATATGTTCTTTCCAGATAGAACCTTTTTTGTACTTTTAGTAAAAAATTCTAAAACTGATTTTAATGCTTTATCTGGTTGAAGAATTTTCGCTTTTCCTTCTATAATTTCTGGGTCTAGAAAAATTACACCAAGTTTTTTTAGTTTAAGTATATTTTCAATGACTAATTGATTGAAGTACATTGCTTCATGCATAGCTGGTGCAATAAAGATAGGAATTTTTGCTCCTAATCCTACAGACAAAATAGAGGTTATTGAAGTATCGTCTATTCCATTTGCAAATTTCCCAATAGTATTAGCCGTACATGGATACAAAATTATTAAATCTGATTTTGTAAAATCTGCAAGTTTAATATGTTCCATATCTGCAGTTAATTTGTTAATAACTTCATTGCCAGTAGCCCATTTCAAATAATTTGGATGTAATAACATGGTAGCAGAATTTGAAATTACAGGGACCACATTCGCACCATGCCTCATTAATAAACGAGCAAAATCAATTGCTTTGTAAGCAGCAACACTTCCACATACACAAAGAACTATTTTTTTGTCTTTTAAAGTGTTTCCGAGTGTATTTGTTATATCCTTTGAAGGATGTAAATCATTAGTCATTTTTTCAAAGTTATGACAATTTTTTTCTAAATCTTTTTATCATTTTAACTAACCGTTCAAATTCTTTATCTTCAATTTTGTACGAATGCCTATCTTCTGGAAATTTACCTGTCTTTACATCGGTAATATAATTGCGTATTGCATTCAGAATAGTCTCTGAAAGATTAGTATAAGTTTTTACAAAGCGTGGTTTGATGTTATCATACAGATTTAACATATCGTGTAAAACCAGAACTTGTCCATCACAGTGAGGGCCTGATCCAATACCAATTGTTGGAATTTTTACATTTCTAGAGATTAAATCTGCAACTTCAGAAGTAACCATTTCCAATACAATTGCAAAAACTCCAGCTTTCTCTAGTTCTATTGCTTCTTTCAATAGTTGAGATCCCCCAATAGCAGTATTGCCTTGTACCCTATAACCCTCCCAAAGTTTAGTAGTTTGAGGTTTTAATCCTATATGACCCATTACAGGAATTCCAACTTCTTTAATCGCCTTGATTCTATCAATAATTTCTATTCCACCTTCAAGTTTAACTGCATCACTTCCTGTTTTTATGAATCTTATAGCATTCCTAACTGCATGTTTAATTCCAACTTGATACGAACCAAATGGCATATCAGATACTATGAGAGACCTTTTAGTACCTAAAGATACTGCTTTTGAGAAAATGAGCATTTCCTTCATGTTTACAGGTACGGTAGAATTATAACCTAGCATAACCATTCCTCCACTATCACCAACCAATATAATATCGATACCTGTATTATCACATATTTTGGCACTCCAATAGTCATAAGATGTAATGACCGAAATTTTTTCCTTATTTTTCATAGATACAATATCATTAACAACCATTTTCTTTAGTCTAGCTTTTCCATTTGTAGTAGTCATTATTGCTCACATTTCAATCCACGTATTATTTTTAACGAATTATCAATATTATATTTATTATTAAAATTATTCAATATCTTTAATAGTGAGTTAGGACTCATTTGTTTCAATTGCTTTGAAGTTTTAACAAGTTCTGGAACAGATCTTACAATGTTGTCAATTATACTAATTGTGGCATTCTGTGCCGTTCGTGAAAGAGGATTCAGATCAACTGTAATTACTTTTTTGTGCATATTAATTAATGCCTGTGTACGGTCACCATCTTCCAATGGTACAAAAACCACATCAGCCAGAAATATTCCTTCAGGATCAACATGTCTCCGATTACTAGTCAATTCAGGTATTTTTAAAAATTCTTTTTGTCCTACTCCAAGAACAACATCTGCTCCATTTTTTTTTAGAGTTTCGGCGATTAAATATTCTCGTTTTTTATTTCGATAGAAGAGATTAACTTCTATTGATGAACTAGTTTCATATGCTAGATCAACAATCTCCTTAGGACATAAGGCTGCTACATTGCCATTTACAGATATTACAGGTTTCTCAGCAAGTAATAATAAACTTGATGCTGCTTTAATTGCATCTAAAGCGAAAGTAGAAGTTTTTTCACCGATAAGATAATCGAATGCCTCGCCTCTACCATGAGCTATTAGCCCTTCGTTAACAACCAGACCAGAGTTAAAACCATCAGTGAGTAAATGTCGTATTACAAGAGATTTTGCTCTTGGGTGATTGGATGGTACGGAATCAGTATCAATCAAAATCTTCTATCAAAGCTCCTCGATTATCAATATCCGAAACTATCAAGGTACCAGGAAATTTCTTCAACACTGAAGTAACTGAAGAAACCTCATTGGGAGGAACCAATGTGAAAATTGTTTCCCCAAACATGCCTATACTGGAATCGACTCCAATACGGTTTAATTCTTCTATTGGTTTTGCGCATATTCCTTTTGTCAATCCCAGGAAATCTGCGAACTGATAAGACATCCTTAAAAAAGAATTAACATCTTTCGATAATAATAATTGTTCTACCATCTTTTGCCCAAGAGAGTTAGCATTATTTGAATAATTAGTAAGAATTTGTTTTGTAGAAAGAGGACTAATACAAAGAATAATAGCTTTATAATTATTTAGTTCTATTTTACTTAATTTACCAATTCCAGGAGCACCAAAACTAGTCCTGATCTCTAATCCACCATAAAATTCTGAGATTACAGTACCTAAACCTGTATTGCATTCAATTTCTGCTATATGGGCGATTTGTGCAGAATATTCCTTTGACAAATTTATATTAAGAGCATTATTCAAAGCATAAGAAAGACTCAGAGCAGCGGCACCACTGGTTCCTAATCCATAACCAATTGGAATATCTATAGAATGGTTTATTTTGATATAAAAAGTAAAATCAAATTTATCAAGATAATATTGTACTACCCATTTAGATACTTCTGCATTAGTTGTTAATGAATTATTAATATAGATTTGATACCATTTATTTTTAGATTTGTAAAGTTCTACGGATGTTGTCACTCCTTTTTTGAAAGAAAAACCTGCTCCTTTAGATCCATAAAAAAGTAGATCTGTGTTATGTTTTTTATTCTCTGGTTTTTCAAAGAAGCCGGTAATATGACCAGGACTGAATGCTGTACATCTAGCAATGAGTTCACCAATTTCAGAAGAGGTCATAGATTAAAAGTAAATACAACATGAAAATATAAAAATATCGATACAAATTAACAATGTAAAAGTTAAGTTTGTAAAAAGTGATTTATATATAACAATTAAATTGTCTATTATATGGTAGACTTTAATTTATAGCAGTTTAAGTATTAGTTTTGTCATCCTCTTTAACCTTCTATATTATAGAAGTAAATTTTCAATTATTATGAATGGAAAGAAATTTTATAGGAAAAATAGAATATAGTTTTAGGTAACTATTGTCCAAGGATATAGAAATTATTTGTATTGGAAATGAAATATTGAATGGGACTACGATTGAAAAAAATTCATCCTGGCTAGCAACAAGAATAAGACGGATTGGAGGTAATGTATCAAGAATAACCATAATTCGAGACGAATTTAAGGAGATTGACATTACGATAAAAGAAGCATTAAACCGTCAACCCAGATGGATATTAACATCTGGTGGTCTTGGTCCTACATATGATGATATCACAATTGAATCAATTGGAAAAGCCCTAAAAAGGAAATTTATTTATGATCCTATTGCATTAGCAATCCTAAAGAGAAATTATTTTAATCGTGGTATAAAGAAATTAAATAAATATCAGTTAAAAATGTCACTGGTACCAGAAAATTCACAAATAATTGATAATGTAGTAGGAACAGCCCCATCAGTATTAATTAGACATAGAGAAACAAAAATAATTTGTTTACCGGGTGTACCTATCGAATTAAGACACATTTTTAAAGCAAATATATTAAAGATGATTATAGCTGATCACAAGGGTATTTTTTTCAACGAACAATTTCTAAAGACAGTAAAAATCAGAGAGAGTCAGCTTGCAAAATTTTTAGAAACAGTTATTGAGAAATATGATGAAAAGGAATACGATTTTTATATTAAAACACACGCAAAAAACCCAACTTCAAGAGTTCCGAAAATGAATATTTATGTTTCTATTAAGGGATATGATGAAAAAATAGTAAATATGAGATTTGAGAACATAATTAATAAAATTAAAAAAGAAATATATAGATTAGAGGGAGAAATTTTGTAATTAACGAATAGCAAGAAAGGTATTTGTAGAGATAAATGGACGTAAAGAGTTGTTTATACTAGCATATAGCTTTAGAGTAACCGGCCCGACTGGAATTTTATTTGTTTCCTCTTTTGGTAAAGAAATTTTAAAATATCCCATTTTATCATGTACTGGTAATGCGTTGCCCTGTGAAATAATATTTCCATTAAAATCAGTAAGGAAAAATTCTGCTGTTATTGAAGATGATGTTGTTTTATTCATTGGAATATTATCAATAAGAATCTGAAATTCAAAAATTTGCTCTTCGCCTATCTTTATAAACTTTGAGAAATCAACAGACGCAACTTGGATAGATTTAGGGTTTTCGAAGTTTGACCAATAATTCCGTTCGAAAGGATAAGAAGAATCATTAAATAATTTAATATCGATTATCCTTCCTGAGGGATTGTATCTATCCAAATAGAATGGACCATTACTTATTAGTGCATGGTTATGTTTTTCTATCCAATTTATACTAGCATCATATCTTTTTTTTGCTTCACTCAGACTTACGATATTTTTAAGAGGTGGAGGTATAAAATTTTCATTTTTCATTTTGATGAGCTCTTTTTTTATTAAATTAGCATGTTCTGGAATTATTAAAGATAACCATTCTGAATTCTTTGTAGTAGATTGTGATTTAGAAAAAGAAAGATCATTTGATAAAACTAACCTTTCAGACGCTGCAGTTATCTCCCAAGGTTCCTGAGCCCATACTCCTGCACTTGCTGCTATTTCTTTATTATCATAATGCCATTGATCTAAATATGATTCAACAATATCATCGTGTCCAGGTATAAATCGAATTCCTTTAAAATAAGGTAATCCAAGTTCCACTCTAGAAGTGTACTCTGGATCAACAGTAAGATCATTAGCTCCGCTATTTGTTCCCCATTCATACATAAAATATAAAGAGAACAACAAGTCAGATTTATCCATTGGGATTCCGTTATGCCAATTTGAGTATAAAATTTTATATGTGACTTTACTTAATGATGTTGAATTCTTTTCTACAGGTACCCAACCTAACTTGCTATTCCATATGATGGTATCTGGATGAATTGGTATTCGTTCTTGTGGTCCATTTGACGTTGAATTTAGAATTTGGTTTCTCATTGAAATAACTTCTCCTGTAAATGGATGTCTAAGAGTAGGACTATCAGCAATATTTGAGTATATATTTATGCTATAGGCGTCACTAAAACCACCTATAGTGTTCCAAGCACCTTGATAAATTTGCTTAACTCCTACTTTTAAAGAATTACTTCTTTCAGATTTTGCATTTAGTAATGAATATTTACTAGTAATACCAGCTCCAAAATCGTTTACTAGTCCCTTTACAGAAGAAGATGCTGCGTAAGGATCGACGTTCTTAACTAAAAAAATACGTACTGATTCTTCAATTCCCAGTTTGGTTGCCTCGTTAAGTAGATTGTCTCTTTCATTTTTAGAGGTAAAATTTGAAAAGACCAATTTTTGAGTTAAATTATCTAATGTAGAATTGTGATATTGCCAAAATCCAGGATTTTGATTTCCTGGCATATTAGCATACCAAGGGGCATACATTTGGGCAACGACTGCATCATTATATTTAATAAATGAGGTTGATCCTGCAAATGCTTCTGTATATATATGCCATAAAAATTTTTGTGGATCCGATCCCTGAGTAAGAGTAACAGCTTTATTTAGATCACTATAATCTTTTATAGTTGTAAAACCCAGCTGTTCAAGTTCTGAAGCAATTAATTCTCCCAGAATTTTCCTTTGGAGATCATCGCTCCTTATTAAAACTTTTAATTTAATAGGTTTGTCTTTAAAATACCACTTGTCATCTTTCAGATCAGCCCCATGTCCTAGCAAAGTTTTTTTAATTAGTTTTGACGCATATTCTGGATCGTAATGGAATCCAAATGACTCAACAGTGTCCATTACCACAGGATAATCAGGTGAAAAAAGACCAAAAGGATCGTACATTGGAATTCCATAACCATGTAACACTTCATTTGAAATAAAATTCCGGTTGATTAAATAATTTATAGCAAATCTAACATCACGAAATTCAAATGGATTTATGGTGTCATTTTCTAACGGTGGGGCTGGATTTAACAAAATTCCAAATGAACCGCCTATCTTATCATATAAATTAATAGTGATATCGTTTTTTATATCTGAAACTAAATCAAGAGGAATACGAAAAAAATAAGTATCCAAATTTCCTGACTTTATTTCCTCAATGGCCACATTTTCATCCAAGTAATGGATAAACCTTACATTCTCAACATTCGAATAGGTTTGATTATTTGATTCTACTTGATTCGAATATTGAAAAGATAACTGGAAAATCACTAAGAAAAAAAAAGAGATGATAATGATAGAGAAACTAGTCAATTTAATCAAAAACAATCATTCTCGGTATAAAATAGACTTATTTGAAGATAGAGATTCTTCCATAAATAAAGATCAAAAAATTATTTATAGTTTGAGATGAGTTTTCAATCCTTTATAACGATTCCTAATAGTTACTTCTGTAACTCCTGCTGCCTCTGCCACATCCTTTTGTGTCTTATTTTCGCCGTTCATAACACAGGCAACGTATAATGCAGCAGCTGCTAACCCCATTGGATCTTTTCCTGCTGAAATTTTCCCTTCCTCTGCTTTTTTAAGAATTTCGAGGGCTTTACGTTTAGTTTTTTCAGACAATCCAGCTTTGCTAGCAATTCTTGCAACACATTTTACTGGATCTACAACTGGCATTCTTAAGTCAAGCTCTCTAATTAAAAGTCTATAACAACGTGCAACATCCTTTTTCTTAATGTTACTTGCATTAGCAATATCCTTCAGGGTTCTAGGAGTTTCTGTATCACGACATGCAGCATATAAAGCAGCTGCAACGAGAGCAGAAATAGATCTACCTCTTACTAATCCTTTTTCTAAGGCTTTTCTATAGATATATGCAGCCTTTTCTATCACTGCATCTCCAACTGCCAGTTTGTCTTTTAATCTATCTAATTCACTAAACGCTTGTCTAAAATTACGATCGACAGGTTCATGAACCTGGCTTCTGCTATCCCATGTTCTGAGCCTTTCGATAGTACTTTTCATTGAAGAGGAAAGCGGTTTACCAGAAGCATCTTTATCTACAGGTCCAATGATCGTAGCTAGTCCCATATCGTGCATAGCTAATGAAGTAGGAATTCCTGCACGACTTCTATCTTCATGTTCTTCTTTTGAAAATGCTCTCCATTCTGGTCCAGTTTCTTCAATTCTTTCATTAATTACAAAGCCACAATTGCCACAAAACATCTCACCAGTAGAATTGTCAGTCACCATCGGACCTTTGCCACATCGTGGGCACCGATCGCCAAAAAGCGATATATCTTTAACCATTCATTTCACCACAAAACTTTTTAATAACTAAATCCGTACTATTTATGTTTTATTCTAACATATAAATATTACCCTAATAATACCATGGAGTTTCAATATTCTATCACATTTATTCTAAAAAGATCAGGAAATATTTTCTAAGAGACAAATAATTTACATTACTTCAACAGCTTCTTGGTTAAATCCTTTTTTCACCAAATAGCTTTTAACATCCTCACGATGGTCGCCTTGTAACATGATAAAACCATCTTTAGCAGTTCCACCACAGGCAAATTGGCTTTTAAGCTCTTTAACAATATTGTGCATATTGGTTACTTTAGGATCTATTCCTTCTATCATAGTTGTAGTTTTAGAAAATCTCCGAGTTTCAAGGCGGATTATTATTCTTGTCTCTTCTTTTTCTAATTCACCACAAGGACATAAATCATCAGGTAATCCACATTTTTTACATATAACCGCCATATTATATTTATCTATACTTTTCTTTGCTTCTTATTAAGCCTTACCCAGTAACTTAATACTATTATAAATTCGCTGTGCTATGTTTTTTACTGGACGATAGCTATTTAAGTAGCAAGGTTTTATGTTATATAAATTGAGTAGTAAAAAGAAAAATGCACCATTACCAGCCTCAAGTGCGGGTTTACTAAGATTCTTTGAGGATGAAACTAAAGGGGTAAAAGTGAAGCCAGAAATTGTTCTTGGTGTCACAGGAGCTTTAATTGCAATTTCTATCATTATTAGAGTCATATTTCCTGTTGCTGGAGCGTAATAACTCAATAGCACAATATGGAAAATGGTCATGACAGTGTTTCGAATATTCACAGACGATGGTCTCTAACAAGAATTAACTTTTCTTCTTTTAAAATTTCTTTATCATTATCATTACTTAGTTCTTTAATTATAATAATCTTTTTTGATCAACTCTATCTAACACCAAATTTACTAAATCTATTTTTTTCTATAATAACAGGAATTTCTTTTCTAGTATTCAGTTATTTTTTAGATCTTTTTCTGTTAAGAAAAACACCAGTTAAAAAAATATCAAAAATTCTTCATGTTTCAGCTTTTTCAAATCTGTTATGGTTACTCATCCTGATCTTTGGATATCTTGCCTTCATTATTTTTCATAAGGAGAGTCCTCCTAAGGAATACTTGTTTGAGGGAATGATGTTAGCGATTGGGTTAAGAATAGGAATATTCTATTCAGTTTTTGGAGCTAATTTATTTCAAGCAATAAAAACTGCAGTAATTCAACCTCTTATTTTTCTCTTCTTAATTATTCCTTATTCTGTTTTTATTGAGTTATTTTCCAATTTTGTACCAATTTCTTTTGGCCTTATCTTAATTGGGATAGGTGTACTATGGACTATACTTGCCGATAGAACTGGAAGACCAAATTTAGAGAGTACTTTTGCACTTCTACAAGCCTTCCTTTCAGCATGGACAGAAAACAAGGTCGACAGAATAGAGCTAATTTTGTTATCCAAATCTAAAGATGAGCGTGTTGATACTCATATTATAAAATTCACTAACAAGCATCAGGAGCTTTATTGGGTTCTACCCAATATTCACCCCGGTCCTTTTAAAGAAATTGGCGGAAGCAATCTACCTTATCAAATATATAATCATTTTTCTCAAAAAGCAGTAGTTTTTCACAGTGCTTCTGATCATTCTTTGAATATTCCTTCAAAGGGTGAAGTCATAAAATACCTGAAGTCATTGTCCAACACAAAGAATAGAGTAGATTATGGAAATAGATGTTCTATACCTATTCAATTAAATCATAAAAAAGCAACTGCTACAGGGATTATCTTTGACAATACACCTATTCTAATACTCTCTTTTGCCCCTTATGGTATGGAAGATATCCCCGAAGAAATAAGTAAAGAATTGGAAACATATTCAAAAAATGAAGGATTTGAGAGACTTTTTATAATAGATAGTCATAATGCCATGGGAAAAAAGATTGAAAAAAGCGAAAATGAAGATTTGTTAATAGCAGGAAAAAAATGTCTAAAGATTCTGAAAGAGTCCCCACAATATGATTTTAAAATTGGCCTATCAAACACGAGCGAGATTCAAAATAAGTTAGTCTTTGGAGAAGATCTTGGAAAAAGTGGTCTTTCTATTATCCTTATTGATGTAAACAAAAACGATGACTGCAATAGTGACAATAATAGTAGTAGTAACAATAATCAATATGTAATAGGTTGGGCGGATTCGAATAATATGAAAAGTGGATTAAGAGAATATGTTTTACAACATCTTAAACAAAAAGGAATCAGAATGTTAGAAATATGTTCATCAGATACTCATGAGAATTCTGGATTCAGAACAACAGAAGGATATTATCCTTTTGGCTACATAACAAAGTTTGAAATAATAGCCGATCATTTTTATGATCTTATAGAAAAAGCATATAAAAAATTAGAAGTATATAAATATGAAATACTTACTGTGGAATCAACAGTAAAGATTATGGGAACAAGCCAATTTAGAGACTATTCAAATGCTCTAGATAAGGCAATGGATTTAACTAAAAAATGTTTAATCATCACCTTTGGAGTAATTCTTATTATGTTGATATTTACAAATTAAAATGATGTCTTTAATAGAGTTTTTTACTTTAAACCTTTGTAGTACTTTAGTTTTATAAAGAGTGTATATAGATACATAAATAAATTGTTTTAATCATAATTTGAAAAATATTAATTTTTATTTACTTAATATTTTTATTTACTTAATATTATTCAAATGGTTTTTTTATTATAATTAAATAGACTTCTAATTGAAATTGTTATAATAATCCAATAACTGAATATTCTGACTTCCAGACTAGTTCTAAATCTATTTATAGGAACATATTATTTAATTAAAGTAATCCTTATAGGTAAACGACTAAGTGCATTAGGTATATTGTCATACCCCATCTAAATATAAATCGCCGACTTTTATTTATGATTTGTATGGTATTTTATTTTTGTGATTATAAACTATCTTCTATTGTTATTAATAACTTAAACGGTACAATTAAAATAGTTAAGTTTTATTGAGCTGGCTTTTCTTTTGGTATTCAACTGTTCTTAATATTAATTTATATTTACCATTTCTTGGTCTGATCCTTAATCTATAACCACAACATGGACACCAGGTACCTTGCCAATCAAGATAAATCTCACAAACTTGACAGCGTTTTTGCCCTATCAGATACCTTCCCCCGTTTCGAGGTTTTATGGCTTTATGACGTTGACAAATTCCCTTGCATGTCATTTTTCATCAGTAAAATAATTGAAAACATAATAATGAATATAGTGTAAATGGAGGTTTTATATACCATGACATTTCCACAAGCAAATTGGTTTATAAAATTATAATATATGAAATTTTGTAATAAAATCATGTTTTTCTATTCTATCCTTATCACAATATAACTAGTATGCACGAATATAAAAAAAATGATACAACATTCATATTCACTATATACGATAAAAAGAAAAGATTATTTTTTGATGTTAATTTCTATTTTAATTTCTTTTCTGTCAATGATTCGAAAAATTGAATTAGTCTGCCATTAAAACCATAATTATATTTCATTAATTCTCTAATTTTTTCAACACAATTTAAGCAAACATTGTAGTATTTATCAGAAAGAAAGTCGTCATTTTGAGTATTCACTTCAGATTTTGTGGTTTTGCTACTGCCGCTGACATTCAGATATAGTATCGTGCTAATTTTATTATTACAAATGTCACAGGTATTAACTTGCTCTTCCTTAACTATCTCTTTAGTAGTCGAAATGTCTTCTATCATATTTATTTTTTGTGAATATTCTTGCCAATAATGTTTTCCTTTCTGAATTCATTTTTTATTGTTAGAAATAAATTGATAAATTGGAGTAATCGAGTAATAAATCGAATCTTCAATTTTGGTTTTTTACAAGGAGAAACAATTAATTCTATCCAAACCATTGAATAGTAGGCGTAAAATTATTATGTTTATTAATAGTTTGAATAGGTCCTCGTCCTTCTATGCACACAGTTTTTCATTTTATAAGAATATATCAGAACAGTATAACGATCATTCAATCTTGGAATGTGTGAAACAATTACTCCCTGACACAGTATTAAACTCATATATGGCTGACAGATCGTTAAAACCGCTATTACATTGGTTCAAAAATGACTTGATGAAATGGATGTCAAATAAGATACAATGTTTAAGTTGTAAGATATTAATGAGAGTGCAAATTTTAGAAGGTGATTCACTAAATTCGAGAACATCAGAAATTTATACATGTGATAAATGTAAATCTACCATAATATTTCCTCGATATGCGAAAATACTAAAGATTGCAGAGACAAGAGTCGGTAGATGCAGTGAATGGTCTATACTTTTTGGTGCTATTCTAAATTCCTTGTCAATTCAAACGAGAATAGTACACGATTATCTTGATCATTGTTGGAATGAATCTTTGATAAATAAAAAATGGATACATGTTGACTCAACTTTGAACTATCCTATTTCTTTTAACCATCCTCATTATTATGAGCAAAACTGGGGAAAAGAGTATGAGTATATTTTAGCATTCTCTGCGAATTCCATTGAGGATGTAACAAAGAATTATACAGAAAAGTGGCAAATCATTCATAATAGGAGAAAGAATGATAAAATAGATCTACTTAAAAAAATGTACTTAAAAGCATAGGTCATTAAATGACAATCTTGATCAGTATCGTGTTAAATAAATTAAACTCTTTAATTATAATTTCGATATGAATAAATGACACAACTATTGATATGGTAAAAAAATGAAAACGACGTGGGACTAATTTTGAACATTTGCTTGTAAGATTTCTACCTATCTAACCTTTTTATGACTACATAACTTAATTGACACTTAAAATATGTTACCAAATATAATTATTTGTCTATCTTTAAGTATTAATCCTGTTTTCTCTACTGTGTCAAACAAACCATTATATGTCAAGAAAATGGGTGTTATAGCATCCTCCGATACTAATCTTAAAAAAAGATACTCTTTAGAGTTATATAATACTTTCAAAAAAAATCATCTTCTATTTTTGGAAATACCATTAATATTTTATTTCTACATTCTGAACAAACAGTACTATATCTTTCAAAAGGTTCTTCATCTCTATCAAAGTTAGACGTTATTCTTAGATCAACATTATAAGATTTAGCGGTAAAAGTACCGCACATTTCACAATCTGGCATTTTAAATTAGTATATGATTAAATTATATATTAATCTCTTTATGTGTTATTTCTTCCTTATGCATCCACTTAATGTCTTGTATAACTTCTGTTAATATCATTAGTCTCATCTAAAGCTACCAGAAGGCTTTAGATGCTAGGTTTACTAAATGTGAAATGTAATGACCTTCCCCATAATTAATATCGTGATGCTATGACCGCAACACCATCCAATCTACTGAATGATATTTTGTGATGAAGGATCAAATAGAAATGATGAGTAATAATACATTCTAATAATATCTATTCTTCTACATTTTTTTTACTAGTTGTTTGTTTATTGATTTAATCCATATACATTAGAATTTTTTTCACTCTGGCCAGGATAACGCCACGTAATTGTTACATCATAAGAGGCAACATTATTAGAGATCTCATCGCCAAGAACCATTTCAAATGGTGCTGTCATATTAGATTTTATAGTACTCGGTTTTGAGTATGTTGATTTACTTCCTATTTTTTCTCCTGTTTCATCGTAGAAAGTCACAATTAACGTCACATATTCTACATTATTGTTAATCATATTGTGCACTTGTCCGATTAATTTATTAGGATATTCATTACTTTGCATTTCATGATCTAATAATTCGACTTTCTTTTCTTCTTGCGTGGTTTGGCTATAAACAGAATTTTGAGATGCAGAGAAAATTCCTATTACTAACAATAAAATCATTATTAAACGTAATTGTAATTTCATATTCTTAATTTTTTCCTGTAATGAAAACATTTCCATTCTTTAAATTAATCTCTAATTTGCTCCTTCTTTTTTAGTTTTCCAAATATTTTGAGTTGTCTGAAAAACATGATTTCCTCCATATTTACCTTTTTTGTGCCTCTTTCCATTCTTCTACTCACCGATTTTATTAAGAATTTATTTATTGTGATTGATGCAAAGGATGGTTTCCTCATGGAATAGATATGATCTTTGATTATTTAACGATCGCTATATCAACTATTTTTTAGAACTTTACTATTATTTCCTTCTTGTAGAAGCAAGATTGATATTATCATGTTTTCTTCCATCTCACCTTTTCGTGTATCTTCATATTCTTTGATCCATCTTTAAGTCCAATTGCATTCCTCTACAATAACAGCATGTAATTCGACTAGGAATGAATTTTTTTATATTAATTCTGGCTTGTACATATAACAATTTATTTCTTCTTTTTTACAATTAGGTTATGTTTACTGGCTAGTCTATCCCCCGATGTTTCATCATATATTATTTCAAAAACTCATAGTATCATTTAACTTTCTTAACGAAACGGTTTTAAGAAGAAAGTTGTAATATTTTTATACACAAATAGTAATTAATATTTGGGATTTACACTCTAAATGGTTAATTTTTATAAACCTAATTTTTGCAGATTGGCTAAAGATGGATTATCTACATAACACTAAGGTATTCCCTTGTAGATACCGAAATTTTAATCCTACTTAAAGAGGAAAAGATCAGCAATTATAGGTTTGAATCTTAAACATTCGAATACCGCATCTGTTTTGATGAATATCACAAATTTGTAAATAGAAAATACGATATTATATTACATAAAATTGTTACTATTATTGATTTTAATTATATATTTTTACTTTAATTATCTTTAATTTTCTCATCAACACATTATCGTTATTAATTATTGCCTATTATTTGAACAACAATTTTTCTTTCTCTACTTCTTGTATCCATTTCTACAAAGACAATCTGTTGCCATGTTCCAAGAGAAGTTTGACCATTGATAAACGGTATAGTTAAGCTTGGACCAATCAATGATGCTTTTAGGTGTGAATGTCCGTTGCCATCATGCCAAGTATTATCGTGTTGATATTCAATTCTCTTTGGTGCAATTTTTTCTAGCATATTGGGAAAATCTTGCTGAAGTCCTGGTTCGTATTCGATTGTAGTAATTGCAGCGGTAGAGCCAATTACAAAAAGTGTTATTATTCCATTTTTCAATTTACATTCTAGTAGTATTTTCTCTACATTACTTGTAATATTAATAATATCATTTTCACCTTTAGAAGACAGTATAATATATTTGGTGACTATACTTGATCTGATCATATAATTAAATTAAGATTATTTTAAATTTAAATCAAACGTCGAAAGATCTAGAGATAGATTAACTCAACTTAAAAAAACAATTAATTTTAAAGCAATATTTAGGTTCAAGAAAATATATGACAAAAAACTAATACTCTAAAAAATAATTTGTTACTTTCTTAATTTGCTTGATAGATTGGATTATTATCTTGGCTATTCTGGATGGAGCTATAATGTATAAAAATGCTCAATTTATCCTCAAGATGTGAATAATAGATATTGGTGTTCATACTATTCTCAAAATTTTGATTTTCCTGAGATTGATTCTACTTTTTTATAAAATATCTTCTCAACTCACGTTTAACGATTGGAATAAAAGAACATCAGGGGAATTTTAGATTTGCTTCATAACGATTTTCAACTATTGTTTTTATTCTTTCATAAACCTGAGAGAGTCTTTATAACCTAAATTATATTACTTTATCAATTGTAATTAAAGGAATATTAGGTAATAATGAGGAAACTATGTCAACACGTGATTCATGGTAATGAGGATTATAATGATAGAATTAGGTTAACAAGTAGTTGGGATAAACATGCAGGTTAAGTTATGGTATCTATAACCAAGTTATTATTAGGAATATGGTAACAAGGGTTACATTTAAGATGTCTATACTCAATCTTCACAAGAACTAAAATAGGAAATTTCTACTTTAATAGAGATATGTGCCTTAATAAAAGATGAATTAGTAAAATTTAGTCTTTTTGACTAAAAATAACAAATAATCTTTTTTATAATAAAATAGTCATATATATTATGACAGTCATAAATGTCTATAGTATTATGATTTATGTTTCAATACTAGTTAACATACAAAATATTGTAGGAAAAAGTATTTAAAATATACTATCGGATGAGGAACATATACAAATCTATCTTCAAAAATTTCTTGAAACTAATTCTAAATTTTTAAGTTATCATTAGTTTTTTTTTGCTTGCTTATAAGCATTATATACTAATTATTTTATAATGGGATCTCAGAGTTATAGAATATCAAATGATAAGTTTTGGAAAGTAATTCCCCAAAGAATATTTAATCCTTACAAATTTTATAGAAAAGGAGCAAAATATCAAGATCGCTTATTGCCATCCGGATTTTATGAAGGTCAGACATGGGGAGCCTTACATAAATGTTGGATCGGTTTCATTATAGCTAAAGAAAAATGGGAATGGAGTAAATAGAACTTTACACAAGAAGGTTAAGGAAATTTGAGAGAGAATTAGGAATGCAAGTAACAGATTTTTCTGATTGGTATAGACTAATTCTATCAATCTTTGTTTCTGATGTTGAAAATGGAATTATCAACCAAACACTATAACTCTAGCATACGAAACTATCTTTTTATCCTCTTGATAGTTGTAATTTTATTGGAATGTTTTCCTGAGGGGATTGTATCTGGAAAAAGATTCATGTTACCCATTGGTATTGCTATCACTGTTGGATCATCAATTACTGGTTTAGGTGTTTCACCATGTACTTTCCCCTACAGATAATTCAGGTAAAACCCAAATACTTTGAAAATCTCATGAAGTGTAGTCTAAAAATATTTGGATTTTCTTTTAAATCCCAATAAAGCAATTATACTAAAAATTTCGTTCAGCAATAATAAAATCACAAATGATGTTAGCATTTTCAGAATTTTTATCTAATAAATCCTTCAGCAAATTATTGATTAAAGATGTACAAGATTTTGTTACTAAATTTATCTTTTCTAGTATTATTGTTGTTGCCAGTTGTTATTACTAACATCCCTTAATTGACAATGATATTTTATCAATCTGCATTAAATAATTATTGTTAGAACACTCATATGAAAGGAGTGTGTGTTAGAAGTAACATGTGTTATGGATGGGTTCCTATAAATAAATAATTCTTTTTTAAAATATTATGTTATTAGAAAATAGATAGAATCTCAAACTTTTATTCTTATTTTTGACCTAAAAATAGTTGCAGAAACGCATTGGGCATAATGGTCACAATATTGTTTACAACGATTACATAACTTTATGACTGTTAACAATAAATTTAGGAAAAGTTTTATTTTTTGGGTATATCTATTTCCAATGGTTGTAATTGACTTGGAGGAACACAATTAAGGCAAAAATTTTTCAAGTTGTCATATTGAACATGACATTGTGGACATTCTTTTATAATCATAGTATAATTTCCACTCCAATCAATTTCTGTTCCACAATTACCGCAAACTTTAGGTCTATTAGTTTTTGAAGCATGAAGTATATAATCACAGTTCCCGCATCTATAAATAGATGACATCTCAAAACCTTTTGTAAGTATATTATAGATGGTAGCAACAAATTTAAGTTCGACAGGGTCAGAAGGATTAAAAATTTTTGGTTTACTCTTCATAATATTTTTTTGTATTTCAGAGTTAAATAACGTTTGGAAATTAAGATAATAGTATGAATCAATACTTGTTCATGACTGAGGATGAAGTCTTGGCTTTGGGAGAGGTAGTAGTAAGAAAAGCCAGAGGAGGGGATAATCCTTACGTTATAGTTACAATCCCTTCTGACGTGGTTAATGCTTTCAAATTAAAAATAGGAGAAAAAGATTGATATTATTACAAACGGCAAAAAGTATAATTAAACCCCGATGTGAAAATGTAATAACAAGAAATGAGTTCTATTATTAATCAAAACCAGTTTATTTATAACTTGTTACTTTCCAGTGGTACAATAATAAAAAAATGAGTAATAGAAATATGGATGAAGATGACGAGTTCAAAGATGAATGGATTTACGAAACCAAGGGAAGCCGTCTTAGGGCAATCGCACGTATAATTAAAAAATATCTTCAAATTAAAGGAATTGAATCTAATCCAAAAACGGTGGACGATGCTATGGCTCCAATTATAAACATGGTATTGAACGATTTGGAATTTAGAAAGTTTACATTAGATAGTTACAAAGTTTTTATTTTTTATGATGACAAAAGCACTGAGTTTTATATTAAAAGAATTACAGATGAAATGTCAGCAGCATTGATTAAGGAAGAAAAAAATATTGACAATTTGGACAGTAAAGAACTTGAGAACAAAATCAATGAATTAGAATCAAGTCTAAACAAAAAATTAGGATAACAAGAAATGAGTTCTTCTACTAAATCTAATGGTAATGTCATCAAAGAAACTCAAAACGATGATGATATTGAAGAAGATGAAGATTTTGATGTGGATGAATTCGATGATGAGTATGATATTAATCTTGAGGATGATGATACCAATAACAAGGAAAAGCACAAGGATAACAACAAGAAATGAGCATTCAAAATCAAAAGTAAAATCGAATTATTAATAAGGTGGAACTTTACCGAGGTATACTAAGGAAAAATGACACTAAGAGTAATTGAAGTTTGGGACGCTGCAGATAGGTCAGAAAGTCTATATCAAAGAATCAATGACGCAATAAAAGATAATAATATAACTAGAGAAGAACTTATTGATATAAAATATTCTGCTGTTTATATCCCAGAGGATAAAAAAATAACGAGTCAGGCACTAATAATATTTGATAAAAAGGAAGATGTTGTCATCACAGAATTAGATGTAGTTGATGATAAAGATGAGTTACTTAGAGATTGATAATGAGTTCCGAAATATCAGATTTAAAAGTAAGTATTGAAATATTTAATGAATTTTCTAGAAACGAATTTCTAAGAAGATATCATGAGTATTTCCAGACAAATATCGACCCAGAATATAGACCTGTTTTCACAGTATGGTCCAATTGGTTTAATGACGAAGCAAAAATACAATTTCCATCAATGAGTTTGAATGAACAATATGCTTTTATCTATAGAGTAGTTAGAAATGAAATGTTTGAATCTGCTAAAAATATTTACATTGGAGGTAAAAAGGATAAACCGATTTATTATGATGGATATAATACTAATCGCCCTACAATTAAATCTTTTAATCTTAAAAAAATGAAAATTGAAGAATCAGTAACTGAAGACAATATAATGCATCTTACTCTGCTTATAGACGAGGAGCAGGAATATCTAAAGAAAAAAGATAAGAATGATAATTATTGGAAATGACTTCTAATTAAACTAATAATATTTAGCATTTTTACAAATTCTCATTCTATGTTTTGAATATTTTATCTTAGTAAAAAAAAGAAATTCCTAAAAAAATTACTATCCTCAATATAGAAAATATTCTCTATAGTTATTAACTAGGCTACTTTAACTTTTTTAATGAAAATAGTTTTAACAACATCTTTAGTTGCTGTTTTAGCAATAGGTCTATTGGGGATAAGCAATAGTGGCAACAATATAAACAATGCATTTGCACAAGGTGATGGAATAATGGGAAACGATACTGGAATGACTATGAATGCAACATTAGCATATGCACAAGAAAATGATACAATGTCAATGGACAATGATACTTCTATGATCATGAATGCAACTCTACCCATGTCTATTATAGGTAATGATACTTCAAAGAAACCTTAACTAACTAACTAACCCAACAAATTAGTAATAGATTCTTGTCGTCTTTTTTTATTCCTTACTATATCAATAATCTGGACCTTATCTACTTTAGCAAGTTCACAAGCAGTGTCTAAATCTCGATAGAGAGTAAGAAGAAATGAGTTCTGAAATATCAGATTCAGATAAAAAATGGATTGAATCAGAGTATCCTAAATTTTTTGATAAAATTCTAAGAAAAAGTATGACTCTTGCAGCAGGAGATTACTTTGGAATTTATTGTCATAAAAAGTCAGGAGAAATTGGCTTTTCCAAGGATTTCACCACTAAGAATAGAACTGGAAAAATGTTGAAGAATGAACTAGATAAGAAAATGGAAGAGTTTATAGAACAATTAAAAAGTGAAGAAAATACTATTTTTTACATATTTAAATCACCAAGTGCTGATGTATTTGTTATAGATTGTATCCAACAGAAATTTGAGAGGAAAGTTCAACAAGCATTCTGTAATTATATGGATATAAAGGATCAAAAATATAGGGAGATGGATAGCAGAAATGAGTTCTACTAATAATCAAAATCAAAATATTTTGATAGTTGATGATGATATTAACACTTCTTCTAAATATAAAAAATGGCTAGAAGAGGAAGAAGGTTTCAATCTAACTTTGATAAACGACCCTGATCTAGCAGTAAAAAACTTTAATCCTGAAAATTATGATCTTGTTCTTATTGGTTTTAGAATGTCTGTAATGGATGGCTTTGATCTTTACACCAAGTTACATGATTTATCAAAAAAAGTACAACAAGATAATTCACCATCAAATGATTTTCGGATATGTTTTATGACTGCATCAAGAATAAGTTATCAAGCGTTAGCAGATATTCATCCAGAATTTGGAGAAGAATGCTATGTTTCCAAAGATGTTCCGAAAGATGTTTTTATAAAACATGTCTATTCGCTAATATCTTCTTAATAAATAATAATAGAAGAATTGAATTCTATATAGATAGAGAATAGTTATATAATATTAGTAGTAAAAAAATTTTAGTTTCAAACGATATACTGTAAAAATGGTTGCTGCCGATTTATTGTTATTGGTAATTACAGGTTTCGTATCATTATATCCAGTTAGCAGGCTAGTAAAACGCAGGGATAGAAAAAAAGGAAGAGATTAAGAATAATAAGAAATGAGTTCTTCTAGTAATAATGAAAAAGTTATATATCAAATATGGACTGATGGAAAAGGAAGTTTTGCAGTCAGAAAGATGGAAAAGGAAGATGAAGAAAAAGTTTCACAATTTGAATATTCTGATTCACAAGAACCAGAAAAATATTCAAAACTAATAGATTCAAAAATGTGTTATGACGGTTCGATAACTGAGGAATTAGTCCATGATTGGATCGAGGAACTAAAGGAAGAAGACGTTCTGGACCAAGATGAAAACCTGATCTATGTCTAATTCTAATTCTAATATTTACCCTAAACCCTGTGTTTATAATTGCGGTATTCAGATCTATTGGAATACTGCAACAAGTGAATATTGGGAAGTCTTTACTAAAAAGAAACATATTTGTCCTAATCGGGTCAACAACAAACCAGTAACGTCTAATAATAATACTTTTGCAGCAGTTGTAGGAACTGCAGCAACAACTAGTAATACTAAACCAACATATTATAGCAAAAAACCCTGGAATACACAACCAAAACCAAAGATGTCCAACTCATTAGAGTTGCTAACTGGTCCAATTGATACTATACAGAAGAAATATGAAATCTTATCTGATCTTGTAATTGTTGAACATGGAGGTAAAGTTCATGGTTCTCAATCTAATGTTACAAACAATAGTATGCAGTTAATCGTGTATTACGAGGTTCCATTAGGACAGAGAGACGAAGTAAAACAAAAGTTTGATAACATGATTAGAAACCTAATGACTTTACAAAGAAATTAATTTATTAATATTAATAACTTTTTAATACAATTAAAAATTACTTTATTTGAAATAAAAATGTCTGCAAACGAGGAGACTGATTTTACAAAATTCCTTTTTACATTTACCAAAAATATTTTGAATTTTGATAGGTCTATAAGACGAATAGGAATTA
>DASQLB010000317.1:0-3019 GCA_035630235.1 Nitrososphaeraceae archaeon
GACTTAACAAATTCTATCCATTTTTTTGTCTCTATTTTGTTAAGAACCCAAAAACTAACCCAGAATAATACAGCTACAGCAGAGATTCCAGCTATAGCTTCAATAAGCTCTCTACTTGCGCCAGACAGTTCAATAAAGAATTCGGCAATTATCCATGTTAATGCGGTTGCACCAGCAGCGAGAATTATACCATAATACACATGTTTTTTGAAGCGATCATTTCTTGAGGCTTCTAAATATGTAATTATTGCTCCTATAATTAATGCAGATTCCAATCCTTCTCTAAATATAATAGAAAAGGAAGATGTAAAAGCAATACCTGGTGCTATTGTACCAATTCCTGAAACTAATCTTTCAGATTCATCCAGTCCATCCTGAATTTCTCCAACCTTTTTTACAATATTTTCATACTCCGACCTTTGTTCTATCATGTTTCTGAGTTCAGCAAATTTAATTTCCATATCTAAAGTAAAATTTGGATCGATAGGTCTAAGTGGTATTTCTATATTCTCATAACTATCCAGATAAGCTGAACGTGTAACAAGTAATGCTTCATCATATTTAGTATCTTTGTATAAATTTAATACATTTTGAAGATTTAATCTAATTCGATCTATATCATCTCTAACACCTTGTTTTTGAGGATCGGTAGACTCACCCATTTGTTTTTGTTCTCCTTGAAATGATCCAAAACCTTTACTGAGTTCTTCAATGTCAACAAGATTACTATATTCTTTAGATAGCATATTGTTTGAACCATCATTACTCTCATTTGCTAATGATTGGTCATTTTCTAAGGTTAGTTTAGCATTATCCAATTTAGATTTTATTTGAGAAACAAATGGCTCAATGACTTCTATTTTTTCATTATTTTTGATAAGTTTTCTAAGATTCTCTCGCATGGCTAGTTCTATATCAACCATAAGATCTGGATCGTTTTTCTCAATTGGAGCTTCAAGATATTCGTAGTTATCCAAATATGCACTTATTGCACTTTTATCTGCCTGTCTATAATCATTGTTTTCTTTGATTTCAACAACTACATTATCCAATAACGTATTAATTTTTGAAAAGTAGTTCTTATATTCATCAGGGAGATTTGTAGTACGGTTTTCAGTATTTAATAATTGCGTCAAATAATTTTGAAGAGAACTAATAGATAGAGTTAATGAGTTAAAATTTGTTTTATCCAAATTTTGTTCTATTTTTGAATACATTAACATTATTTCCTTCATTTCAGAATCTCTTAAACCATCTGACTGGATTTTATTAATTTGATATTTTGATCGATCAAGTAATCCCTTTATACTATCATATTCAAGATTTTTTTGTCCTGTTATTAGAGATGAATTATGAATACTCACTAACTGAGAAGCATCGTTTAATAATTGGATCGAGCTTTGTATTAGAAAATTCTTATCTTTGAGAGTATCATTTCCTATTATCTTATTACTTATCGCAAAAGTCATATTTTTTATTTCAGCTATTGTTTGTTTAATTTCTTTGAGAGGTTCATTTTTATTATCTTTAATAAGTATAGGCAATTCAGTCAAAAATCTCTCTAACTTGGAAGACAATTCAGGAGATACTCTTTGCAAATCTTTTTTTATGTTAGGAAAAAGAGTAGTATGAGGAATATAAGCCTGTGCAAACGCTTTATCTAAGTTGTCAGACTCTACATTTTCTTCACTAAGATCTAACTGAGAATTGATTCTTTCAAGATTAATATATATAATAAATTTATTTTTAAGGTCTATCTGAGAATTTCGCTCATCAATACCAGAATCACTTTGTGAATATCCATTATTGAGCGATGTAAATATAATTATAACAAAAATTAGTAAAGAAAAGATACAATAAAAACTGATATTATTTATTTTCGAATTTATTTTATTTTTTCTAACTATATTCTCTAAAAATTTCAATATGTATTAGGTTCTCCTAACTATTTAGCTATATTTAAATATATATAATATTTCTATAAAATAGAACATCTAAAATTAACTAACTAATAATGGTGAATCGGTATTGTATATATATTTTATTGTTTCTATATTATTATTCAACAAATATTGTAATTATTCTTATCAAAGATTATTCTAGATTTTATTTGTTACTTTTGAATGTGCTATAAATATCATCATTTATCCATAATAGTTTATTTATAGGTTATGTTAAAATTAACAATGGCATTGTAATTGTGTTAGATTGATATAAAATTCATAAAATAATATGAATACAGTAAAAGCGATGGGACTACTTTTTCTTCGTTTGTAAAAATTAAAAATATCTTTCTCTTTAACTATTACTATATTTATGCAATCCATTAATAATAGATATAAAGATTTCATTATATGATTTTTAGTTGTTAATAAAAGTTCCCGAATTATTATTCATTTAAGGCATGAAGAATTGCTAGAACTCAATCACCTAGCAATAGATGAGAATAAAACCTTGAATCAGGTAAAAGAGAACAACCTAACTAATTACTTAAAAAATGTAACAAAAAACTAAAGAAAATTATTCTGTGTAATTCTAAGATTATTTCGTTAATTCAAAATGATCTATCTTTTCATCATTATTATTTGAAAGAAATATGGTTTTAATAGATTATAGTATGCGATAATTTGTTTATATATTTAGAAAATTCAGCATCATGATTTCCAATTGCAATCTTCATCTTTTCTTTTATGTTATTTTAGAGGCATAATCTCCATTCTGATCTATGTTAAAAATATTTTATAAATATGGAGACCTTGTTTACCTTTTGGGATAAAGTAATTTATGTTTTATTTTTTCAGTAGGTTCAATGTCAATACTGGATATTAAAATATAGGATTATCAGATTTTTCTTGTTCTTCATGTGAAGTATAATAATAATTATTATTATTATCATTATTATAATTATTATTTTGTTCATTATTTTCTTCAGAATACATTTTATTTCCAGTGGTATCTTTAGAAATAACGAATTTGTCTAAAGTAGCAACATCATCAGTATCATAAAATTTCCCTACTA
>DASQLB010000318.1:0-5342 GCA_035630235.1 Nitrososphaeraceae archaeon
AAATCCGACAGATTTCTTTCCAGTTTAAATATACATTTTTTCATTCGAAAATGATATAATCAAATATTTCTTTTATTATTATAATATTAATATTTTTATTCAATACCACGTCTGACCCTTGCATAATAAAACATTAATGATAAAACGTTAATAAATAAACTCACCCCTTATATTATATGGGGCCAGTGGGATGTGAAACAAATTTGACTTAATTTTTGGCCCTTCTATATTTATGAATTTATTCCATTTCAATAAAAATATATTTGAAATTCTAAATTTTGAAGTTACTTAAGATTTCAATAAGCTATGGTTTAATTTCATATACAATATTTAATGGTGTATCTATAGCTCTTTTAAAATGTGAAAAACCGCTTTTATTTACGATGTCTCTGATTTTTTCTTCGCCTGCTTGTGCACCTAATGCTGGACCATTAAAAGCTAAAGAATTTGGTACACATATTAATGTAGATCCAGCATAATATGTCCTAGATATTGGATTAATATTATCTTCAAGTTTATTTTTTGCATATGGTTCAACTATCATACATGCTCCTTCATCTTTGTTGATTGCATCTAACACATGAGTCAATGCACCTTGAGGATCTCCCATATCATGAAGACAGTCAAAGAATGTTATGAAATCATAATTAACACCTGGAAATTCTGATGCTGATGCTGTCTCAAATTTAACATTATTTAAATTCTCTTGTTTTGCAAGATTATTTGCTTTTTCAATTGATTCTTTATGGAAATCAAATCCTATAAATTCGGAATTTGGAAAAGCTTTGGCCATCAGTATTGTACTTATTCCATAGCCACATCCAACATCTGCTACCTTAATCCCTTGTTTAAGTTTTTCATGAATTTTTCCATTTTCTATTGATGGAATCCATATATTTAATAAGTTACCTATATATCCAGCTTTAAAGAATTCGGCAAACCCTTCTGCCATACAAGAATGATGGTCCATCCAAGAAAACGTTCTTTCGTTTTTAAACATTTTTATAAATTCTTCTTCATCTTTAAAGTAAGATTTTATTGCTTTAAAGGCTCCCTGAAGATAGATAGGACTATTAGAATCAGATAATGCTAATGCATGTTCAGGAGGTAAAAAGTATTTTTCTGTTGAAGGATCATATTCTATATATCCGCTAGATACTTGATTTCCTAACCATTCTTTAACAAGTCTCTCATTTGTTCCTGTCTTTTTTGCAAGTTCTTGAAAAGTGATGTATTTGTTTTCATCTGCCATCGCTTTATATAATCCAAGTCTTTCTCCAAGGATAACTAGCATGGCAGTAGAGCTTGCAGCAATATCTTGTATAGCTTTATTCATGAAGTCGTGGATCTTTGATTCGTTGATATTATCTTTTGATGGTTGATTCAATAATCTATTGATTTGATATTATTAATTTAAATATTGTCATTAAAAACCAAGTTATGTTAAAAGACCATCTACAAACTAATTGAATATTATTATGTTTAAAAGATTATTATATCTGTGAGAGCTTTTTCCTTGCAATTCTATCAATAATATTTTAAAAATAAGTGTAGATAAGACACAGGTTAGAAATTGGGTCTGGGGATTTGAAACAAATTTGACTCAAATTTTGGTCCTATGTCAATTCTATATATTTACCTTCTGCATACTGAGTTCAGTTAATTTAATAACTGTCTGCATCTATCTATCACTGAAATATAAATATAAAAATATCGGTCAATTTCTGATAGACCATGAACACTTAAATTTTGTTATTTTTTCAGATTAGCTAGCATCTTAATTAGTCTATAGATTTTTGCTTATCATAATTGAGATTTATTTTTGCACTACAAAAAAAGATATTTATATTATATCGTCAGAATTACCTAATTTAATAAAGCAACAGAAATGAATACTCGACTTTTAGATAATAAAGTATTACGTTATACAACAGCTCTATGTACGTTTCTGGCTGGTGTATTACATATCGCAGTTATTCTCTATTTTTTACTCTTCTGACAATAGATGTTATAGTGTTCTTTATAGTTTCGGGTCTAGCTCAAATGTTCTGGGTCATACCAGTTATCAAGAAATGGAGTAAATTTTGGTATTATGTAGGAATAGGTGGAACTATAATTCTAATTATAATGTATGTTATAGCAGTACCAGGTTCAGGATATCCAGTAAATGAATTGGGAGCATCAATAGTTTTATTTCAGATTGCCTTCATAATTCTATATAGTATTATAATGATAAAAAATAATAGACAATAATATTAGACACTTAAAATAGCTGCTGTTATTATTAATATTATCAATTATTAAAATTACTACTTTTTAAATTAAAGTAAACTAATCTAATATTACAGTTATTATTCAAAATGTTATAGATCCAAATAAAAATATCTGCACCTATAGGTGCAACAAATCTCAACTTAGCTATATCACATCAACTTAAACTTCAAGGATTTCTCTATAGTGACCATCATAATATTTTAAATGAGTTTTAATGTAATGTTAAAATGGATTAATGAGAAAAAAATAAAGTAGAAAGACGTAGTTTATGAGGGTTTAGAAATTGCAACAAAAAGTATTTGTTCGATTATTCAAAAGAGAAAATATTGGTAAGACACTTGTTAAGATCTAATATTAATAATGTTCATAAAATAACAAAAAAATGAAGTAACATACTGAAATGGCTTGTGAACAAAATAACAAAAGAAAAATCTATGTACTACCATTAATAAGATCTATAAAGGTTCGAGTTAATTGGAAAACCAATCATACTACTCACTGAAAACAGACAAGACTGAATATGTCTCTGGAGAAACAATTAAGATAAGCGGCATTACAAATAATAACACAATCAACATTCAAGTTTACGATCCATCTGACTGTTTACTTAATTCAGTATTTTTGAATGTCTATTCAAATATTTTTACTTACCACATGAAACTGAGTAACAAGAATACTTCAGGAAATTATAAGATTAGATCCATTTTGGATGATCGTCAGGAAAAATTTCACAAAATAAAATTTTCCGCAGACAATTATGGAGATATTGAAATTATGATACCTGAGTATGATGAGTCGAAAACTTTTGCAAAAAAAATTTGTGCGATACCTAGCGAAAATATAAAAATTACATGGAAAAATATGGATTCCGATCTGCATACTGCCACATCATTTGATCAACATACTGGTATGCCAGATGGTAAGTTTGATACTGGTTTTATAGGACCTCATAATGTTAGTACGTTAACAATTGACATATTAAATAATGAAAAAATATACTATTTTTGTAAACTTCATCCTTGGGAAAAAGGCGTATTATATCGTGGAGATTGGGATGCCAGTAGTGACGATTTACACAGATTTGATTCTGTACATCAAACTATAAGCAAAGAGGAAACGAAGAAATTAAGCATACTGCTTAGACATTTAGAACCACCTGAGATAGACTCACTCAAGTTCGAGAATGTAAGTAATATTGCTACTAGGCTTCTTACTATAGTGTTCTGGGATATTAGTGGATTTTCAAAGGCATGTCGTCCTTTAGATATTAGCTCTGATTTACTATTGAACTTTTTGAAAGATTATTTTGATACTGCCAAGGAAATTATAAGAAAATATGGAGGTCTAAGAGACAAATTCATCGGCGATGGGGTGATGGCCCTTTTTGGTATGCAGTACAGGGAAGATGATGGGGCCCATATCGCAAAAAATGCAGTTTTAGCTGCTCTTGAGTTTAGAACAAAATTTCAAGATATCAAATCAAAGTGGATGGACGAATGGAAGAGATTTATTCATGATATGGATGACTTACAAATAGACTTGAAGTGCGGCATAAACACCGGCCGCGTAATCTCAGGAAATCTAGGTGCATTATGTGGATTAGACCAGATAACCGCAATCGGTACTCACGTTAATTTGGCTAGCAGATTTTGCGATCTTGCCAAAGGCAGACAGATTCTCGTGTCTTCGACTACAAAAAATCACATAGAACGCAGCTTTGAAATCAATCACATTGGTAAGTATCCGATTAAGAATATTGGAAAATATGATGTATTTGAAGTAATAGGAACATCGTCATTGGGACAAAGCTCTGTTATTCAAGTTCTAGAACTAGGACATGGAGAAGTTGTAGATTGGAAAATACCACCTAAAATCGTACGAGGTGAATCGACTAAAATCTTTGCTAAATTTTTGGGAAGTGTAGACTTTGGATTTTTTACTTTTTGTATAACTGATTCAATTGGGGAAGTAAAATTTTTTGAGGATAAGTCAAGTATAGATTCTTATTTAAATATTGGAAAACTCCATGTTAAAAATGACATCTATTCAAATGAATGGAAGTTTACTATTCCAACCTATCTGAAGCCAGGAAAATGTAAAGCTGAAGTTGCATTGTATGAAGACACAAATAGGTTAATGAATGAAAGAAATCGTATTGCATTTGCTCAAAAGGAAATTCTTCTGGTATGACAATTAACATTCTCGATAATTCTGAAAAAAGATTCAAACTATCTTGGTATCCTGTAATACTTACTAGGTATGCACTAGTGGAGAGCAGGTAATGAAATGACATCAATATCTTCGGCACAAAAAAGTAGGGAAAAGTATAAATGACTTTAAAATGGAATACTAAAATTTTTCTTTTAGTATTAATATTATTTGGAATGCTATCAAGTCAACTTGCTGCAAAAACAATAGAAGCATATGACTCAAACATTTTGTATTCAGATACATTATCTGATTCAAAAATTAACAAAGTAAATTCTATGTTAGAATTAAATGATCATTCTCAGATATATAAAAAAGTATCATTACAAACATCTTCCAACAATAGTTTAGATCATAGTGAAATGATATCTGCAATAAAAGAAGCAGAACAACGTAATATGAATACAAGTTTATCTTTACCAGTTACAGGTCCATGGAAAGCTCAATCTGGAACATTAAAATCTGTTATAGAAATACACACAGATGTAAATCAAAAACATGACATAATTTTAATCCTTCCAGATACTGGGAAACTATATGAAGGTGTTTTAACTTATTCAGCAACAACAGATGTTCAACCTGTAACATTCATTGGACCAGTTAATATAACCGATGATAAAAAAGGACAACTAATAGCTTCAATGGATGGTGGAAATAAATGGTATGCAGTATCAACTAAGGAAGCAGATCAAAAGATAGGAACATGGCAATTTGCAGGAAATGCCATTGCGGTTCACACAACTTCTGAAACTCCATTCATTGGAAATTATACAGTAGTATATAGAGAATTAAATCCATCTGAAATCAACAAAGCAGAAACAATTACATCAATTCCTTCACAATTACTTGGAAATAATACC
>DASQLB010000319.1:0-17241 GCA_035630235.1 Nitrososphaeraceae archaeon
AGGTTACATTGCTAATTGGAGAGGTTATCAAGTCAATATCATACCCCCTTATTTTCTTCTGGAACATTATTCTGTTTATTGATTGGAATATATTCATAGTAGTAGTTATTTTATAAAATATAATTAGTAATTATATCTTGAGTGTAAAAAATAGGCCACAGTAGACAAGGTGGACATCCTTTATTCCAATCGAAATTTTCTTTCTTATTCTATCACTATGATTTAAACATAAGATTACGGCATCGTGGAATAACAATTACATCCAAATTATCGTTCCGTTGATTTTTTTCTTTTTAATCTAGTATTTTTATCAGTATTGGTAATGATATAAGGTTATTATCTATTAGTTAATGATAATTAGGATACTGTTCAAAATTTTTGTACTTTTATACAGATGTGTCTTCTTTTCTTGTCTTAAGATTAATAATGAATAGATGTATTCCTCAAAATCAATCCCAAAAAATATAGATATCTGAAAATACTAAGCTTGGTACAATGAGAATTTCATCACAAATGGAAAAAGCAATTAATGATCAAATTTCATATGAAGCATCAGCCATCAATGTGTATGTTGCGATGGGATCATGGTGTGAAAGAATTGGATATGAGGGAAGTGCAGAATTCTATTTCGAACAAGCCATTGAGGAAAATACACATATGTTAAAGTTCGTTCATTATCTTAATAATGCCGAAGCCGAAGCGATAATTCCAGCAATAGAAAAGCCTCAAGGCAAATTCGATTCGCTAGAATCTACTTTTCAAGCTAGTCTAAAGAGTGAACAGACTGTTACAAGCCTCATTAATAATTTAGTAGAAATTGCTGAAAAAGAAAAAGACCGTGCTACATACTTGTTCTTACAATGGTTTGTAAGTGAACAAGTAGAAGAAGAGATCTTATTTCAAACAATTCTCCAAAAGTTTGAGATATTTGGAAGAGACAAATTAGCAGTATATCAAATTGATCAATCTTTGGCCTCTACTAGAACGCAGGTTATGGCTAAGAAGCAGATCAAAAACAATCCTCAATCAACTGGTTAGTAAAATTTTATATTTAATATTTTTATCAGTGTAATACTCAAAAAAAGTATATTTTAGATAATTCAAGGTAATATCTAAAGTAATAATAAGAGGCGACAGAAATAACTTTATTCTTTTATTGTATAATTCTTGATACATTAATCATAGTTTTTCAATAATCTCGTCGATAGTTGAATCGTTATGAATACAATGTTCAATTGCTGATTTACCAGATTGATAAAGTGATTTAATTATCGAAAAGTAGATGAAATAAAAAGATCAGGTAAAACGAATACAATGCTTATAAAAAAAAGGGGTTACTTTGCTAAATCTTGTAGTTTTTTCCCAATATTATCCGCAATTTCTTTTGCGACTTCAGTAGTAATATTAGATCCCAGACTCTTTGCTCCTTTGCTAATGTTGGTTATAACATCACTAACATTTTGTTTTATTGCTTCACCTGTTTGATTTGTCCCTTCCGATTGTGCGAATGCGGAAATATTAATGAATGTTGACATTGAAAGGATTATTGAAACAAGAAATATTGTCGTTGTTGCTGCTGGCATAATAATACTTATTTTATTGTATAACATTTATTAATTCGTTTAAGATTCTAATTTATATAAAATATTTATTGTAAAATCACTAGCTGAAATCTCAAAACTAAATAGTAATTATATAAATTTAATATTGATTTATCGTATTGATTTGCTTAATCTTTTGTTATTAAAATAGACAGTATCATCATCAAACCTTTCTATTAGGTTTCTAGTGATATAATATCTTTATCTACAATTCCTTTTTCTATTATTATATTATCCTAAAAGCTCTTGAATTGCACCAACAATTTGACAATAAATTGATGAATTATTGATCTATATTTATAAATTTAGTTAAGCACTTCCAAACAATACTGAAAATCGTTTACACCATTAATTAATTAATTAGAATAATGTAATTTTAAAATACTGGTAACAAAATATTCTTGTTTTGATTTTATTGTTTAAATTTCTAGTATAGTGCTGAGCTAACTTTAGTCTTGTCTAAGAAACTATAATATCTAATTATATTGTGACATTTAAAAATTGTTTATTTATTATTAAAGTTAATTTGAAGTAGGAAAGATAGATTATGAATATTTACAAAATCAAAAATTTGTTAAATAATTTGTTATTTATCTTAATTTTGGGATTTCTTGTTACGAATCATATCTTTTTGAATTAATAGGAATATCATTTGATAAAATGAAATTCCTAATTTTGAAGCCTCAAAGTCTATATTTCTTAGAGTATATTTTGATGATTCATTATCTGATGAAGATAGTATAAATTCATCTATAATTTTTTTGAATTTATTATCATTATAATGTCGAAACATTGATTTGATTTTAGATACATAGTTATTAAGAGATTGTTAGAAATGTTAATGTCTAATGTCTTATATGTAGCATAATTTTTTCTCTTCTAATTCTTAACCAGTTTTTGCAACATTTCTTTAAATTAGTATATAATTTATAAAAAACTATAATTTTATTATAGCAAAAAAATAATGATACCACGATAAATGACTCTTTAGCTTAAAACATTTAATCATGAAATTACGAAATTATTCATCTATTAGTAGATTTTAAACTTATTGAATCTCAATGACTATAACATTCTTTTTTAGATTGTTCGCAATATTATGATAGGCTACGTGTAATTATGTAATAATCACATTCCTCTTTTCTCTGATTTGCCTCAAATACACTGTAACTATCTGTTTAATCAATCTACACACCAGCCGATATTCTTTTGGTCCCCTTTGCCTTTTCCGATTATTTCATCATATAGCATTGATATTTGCCTTTCCATAATTAAAATATTATCAAAATATTAATTGTTGTTTGTAGGAATAAGAGGTACATTTTTGCAACCTAGTTCATCTACATAATTAGATGATTCATCTGAAGCAAAGCCATGAACATTGTATGATTCTATTACATAGTATTTAGATTATATTATTATCAACTTGTTTTATCTGGCTCTAACGAGTTAAATAGATAATTTTTCATCTACATCATTGGTATAAATTTTAAATTATTTACACACAAATCCGGCTAAATATTATAATATAAAGTTTTATTATTGTTGTTTATGCCATAAAATAAGGATTTCTCCTTTTATGCAATCGTTCAAATTCTAGTTTTATTTTTATCTTATTTTACATTTAAAATGTATGTAGTCGTATAGTTCCATCCAACAGGACCATTATATTGATTCCCATTAATTGTTATTGTAGAAGTTGCATTAATATCACCTTTTACTTTTAATTCATATGTTCCAGTTTGTAAAGGCTTAAGGAATAACCAATTTCCATCTGCAACCGCCTGTGTCGTCTGAGAAGTTAAATTCAAAATATTATTTTCTGGTAAAGTAAAATTGAAAAGATCTGTGTGAATACGATAATTTTCTAAATTTGGTATATGTACTTTATTAATTGAAGCATTTACTCCAACTACAATGTCTTGCATACGTTTAGAGCATTCACTTAGTTCTTCTTCAGTTTTTAGCAAGGGGAATTCTGCATAAGAGCATTCAGAATTTAATAGAGTTATAAGCAAAGCAGAGTTTTCAGGGATATCACAAGAACGGATGACTGGATGTTCATAAGCTAAGGTTAGAAACCAAACTGGGTGAATTTGATTTTCACTGCAATATTTTCCAGTATCATCGTATGAAGGATTTTTATCCCAAGGAATAGAATATGTCCATTGCCACCATTTCTCAGTCCAATCCGCATAAGAAACATTATAAGGCTTAGAATTTACGTCGTATACTAAATTAGAAACATCAAGATTTGTATTATTATCTACAATTGCAGTATCATTAGAACTCTCTTCACTAATTAACATTCTATGTGGAGAGTTTACCAGAAGTACGAGTAAAATTAAGGTAAAAAAACTCGGCATTAAAAATTTTTTCATATAAACGCCACATTAATTATAATTAATGAACTTTTCTCTCTATCTTATTTCTCATGTTTTTTTACAGTAATCTTTAGAGTTTAACATTTGACTTGCAAAACATGGATCAATAAGTAAAATTTTTAAAAAAGTCATAATAAAATTGCTGGATTATTATGAAGAGAAGGAGCATCCAAGAAGAAACAAGTTCCATTGATCAAAATAAAATCGAACTACTACTAAGGTAGAACTTCCTGAAAGTATACCAAGGAAAAAATGACGGTAAGAGTATTTGAAGTTTGGGACGCTGGGGATAGGTCAGAAAGTCCAAATCAAGAATCAACGACAGAATAAGAGATAATAATATTATTAGAGAAGGTATTATTGATATGAAATATTCTACTGTCTACATTCCAGAGGATAAAAAATAACAATCATACACTAATAATATTTGACAAACAAGAAGATGTTGTCGTCACAGAATAAGATGTCGTTGATGATAATGATGAATTACTTAAAGATTAACATGGTAGAAAGTAGATTCCAATTAACTAATAAACAAACTTTTTTGTCTAACTGGTTTAATTAGACAATTTTATTATTGATTAATATATAAAATGCAAGATATAATAGAGATTACTACAACAACAAGAATAATTAATGAACCTTCTATTAGAAGTATCTATGAATACGAAGAAAACATAGAAGTTTTGATTGCAACAAATTCAAAACCTGAAAGAGAAGATACTTAGATGTTTTTCAATTATCAGTACTTGTATTAAAGTTAAATCATATTATTTTCTAGTTATAGAAGATGAATAACATTATTAAATTGGATTAATGTCACTATTTGTTTTTACTGTCATTGCAATAGAATTATTTGGAATCTCGATACCACCTACAGTCGAAGATGTTCCCGGAGGAAAAAAAGAAGTACTGTAATACTAAGGAAAATACTGCTACTATCAGTGTGAAAGACATTACTGAAAAATGTAGTAACTAAATCCAATGTAGTAACTGAGATCCAGGATGTTAATAGATAGACCTGTTGGTTTATTTTAAAATTCCCTTAGGATAGAGATAAGTAAAACGAAAATTTGATAACGTAATTAGTAATATCCAAATGATCTTACAACGAAATACATACTAACAAATAACTCTCATTTGTTTTTATCCAAGATCGGTTTATTTATACACTTTCAAAATTTCAATCATATTAAATTATTTTGAAAGCTTTAGTTATAAAATTTAAGATTTTGTTTATATCCATCCTTGTTTGTATTTATCATTTATATGCAAAAATGAATAATATACATATATTAGAGAAAAGGGGGAAAAAATTTAGTGAATAAGAAAAAGATATTAGAGGATCTTATAAAAAGAAAAGTAATACTAATATCTGATCATGATAAGCCATTCAAACTTTCTAGTGGTGTAACAAGTCATCACTATTATAATTCCAAGAATTGTATTCTGGATCCTCAGGGATTAGATCTTATTAGTGAATTATTATTAAAAGAGGTAAGAAAGTTCAATGTTAAATCGGTAGGTGGTCTAGAAACAGGTTCAATTCCATTGGTTTCTGCAATATGTTTGAAAAGTTCATTAACTGAATCTAATCCTTTATCTGCGTTTTTTGTAAGAAAAGAACCGAAAAAACATGGCCCTCAATCTGACGGACCGTTGGCTTATTTTGAAGGAAATCCAATATCTCCAATTGTAATAGTTGATGATGTAATTACTACAGGAAATAGTGTTATAGATAAGACATTAGATAGAATAAAAAAGTTGGGGAATATGGAAGTAATTGGAATAGTTTGTATAATCGATAGGGAACAAGGAGCCGAGAGATTGTTCAAAAAACACAATTTAGAATTTTATTCATTGTTTAAACACTCTAATTTTAAGGAATATATAGATAAAAAAATAATGGAAAAGAAAAAAATATATGAAAATAAGCAGACTAAAAAATTAGAACCTCAATCTATTCCTCTTTAATCTTTCTGTAAAATCTTTATGTTCTTCTAACTATAATATAATATTATTAGATAAAATACTGTTTAAAATTAAATATGTTTATTATTACAAATATTTTCCAAATCTGCATTAGTTGCTCTGCATTTACAAACTAATAGTTTGGATGTTGCACCAGAATTTATTATTGTTTTTAATAAACTTAAAAATTGTTTTTGATTGTATAAATAGGTTAATACATACAATTACTTAGATTAGTGGAAATTTCTGTTAACGGTATGGCTCATCTAAATTATATATAAAAATTGTCTTTCTGATTTCAATCCAATCCATGTTGTTAAAGTAGTTATAGTTTGATCAATCCCTTTACTCAATGCAACGAGACTACTAGGATTGAATCTTTCAATAAATGGTAGAAATAAGCTCAATATACTATCTTTATGTTTAGATCTACTGAAGCGAAACAAGTGGTTGAAATAAGAAATGTATCCTCTTCTTTGTATAAAAAATATTCATTATTTTTAATACAGTTAACAATTTCGTGTTGAAATAACTGGGTTAGAATTAAATCCAATTTTAAAATAATAACAGAAAAATGACAAAAATAGTAGAACAGAATCTAAAGTTAGAAACTTTGAATACATGGAGAAGGGTGTCAAATTACATATGTGTTACATTACTAAAAGAAAAAAGAGAGAAAGTTAATTGATGGTCAAGGCGAAAAGAAAGATGAAGAGAGTACATTTACTGCTGAAGACAAGTTATTAATTGAAAGTTCTTGGATAGGAACTATTCTATATATTGTTCCTTGGAATCCAACAATATAGAGGTAACCATCAGGTCCAACTTCAATATCAGTAATTGCGCCAAAACCGTGTCCAAATATTATCCCTTGATTTTCGTCATCAGCATTTGCCACTTTATCTGCAAGTGACCCTTCTAGAACTAGTTCTGTTCTATCTTCGTTTAAATCAAAATGGTAAAGATTTCCTTTATCTATATCTCCTACAAATATATCATTTTCATATTGTATACCCAATCTATTAGAATTAAGGAACTTGATTGCACTTGGACCAAGAGATTCATGCCATGTAAATTCAGGAGAACTATATTTTCCTTTTCCGCCAAAATCTACTAAGCCATTTTCAGGAAGTAGTGGAGCTACTTCAATCATGTTTTCTTTGTCATCTAGTGTCCATATACCTTGTACCCTATTCCATCCGCTATTAAATCCTGGTTCAACAAGATTAATTTCATCACCAAAGTCTTCACCATTTTCTGTATTCCATAGTTTACCTGTTAGCGGGTCAAAATCAAATCCAAAGCTGTTTCTCAGCCCATATGAATAGTATAAGTTTAAAGGTTCTGTATCTCCTAGAGGACTGATTGCTACCGGCATACCATTTTGATTAATCCTTAACATACCGCTGGTTCCATCAGGCTCTCCGCCAGATTCCTGATTCTGAGCTTGATTTCTGTGGCCACCAACGTCTCCAATAATGGTATAGATATTATTATCACTACCAATCATAATAGCACCACCATTATGACTTGGGCCGGGAACAGCTGGTAGATTTAAAAGTACTTTAGGATTTACTAATTTGTTGTTTACTAGTTCATATTTGTAAACACGATTCCCTATCGGAAATTCACCTAAGGGAGCTTCTGTAAAATATAAGAAAACATTTGTAGAATTGGTTTCTCCTCCTTTTGATACAGCAATTCCTAACATACCTCTATTACCTTCATTAGCAACATTGACTTCAAGTAATGGTTCTGTCAATATCTTACCATTTACAAGCCTCTGTACTGTACCTTTATCTTTCTCTAAAGCTAAAATATCATTTGGACCTAAAAATGCAATACTGGTAATGGATGTAAGACCTTCAAAGACTACTTCTACCTTTAAATCAGAATCATTGATAATTGGGCCTTCAGAAATTGGTAGAGCACGTGTGGCGTAAGCATCATTATTTAAGTTGAAAAATCCCATTCCTCCTAATATTATTAATGAACATAACAAAAGTCCAAAGGTAAGTACTGACCTAAGCATATCATTTTTTAGACAGCTAAAATATAATTGAAGTGGTGAGATATGTTCGCTTGAATTGTATTATTAAACTAGCTTAGTTAATGTTTATTATTATTTTCATTTGTTAATTACTATTACTGAATCCATTTGTAAATATATTATATCATTTGTTACTTGTTATTTTTCTATAATAGTAGTAATATACCTCTTTATAAATCAATTATGAAATTATTAAATTAATTGATATTAATTAGGGTCACTTATTAACACTAGAGTTCCTCTATATAATATGTTGGTCGAAAGTAAAATTGTCCAAATGGTCAGGCTCTACAATATTGTATTTAGATACGTTATTAAAACCTTATTTAAATAGATTTATGTTTTGAGATAAAAGAAATTTTTAATTTCTTGAGTTCACAGTATTTTAACTTGCTATTGCATGGGTTTCACTAATCCAAAAAGCAGAGAAGATAAGATTTGTTGCCCATATACTCCAAATGGAGAACTTTTGACGTTCCAAATTTCACACAGAACACACTATAATTATACTATACAATAGAAGATACAATGCTGCAGAGAATAAAAGCAAATACTATATTAGTTTTAGACAATAAAAGATATGAACTTGAATATACTTCTCCTAACATACATAATCAAGTTGTTTACACATATATTGCGAATACAAAGATATTTGTAATTCGGTTAGATTTACAGAAAGTTAATGATGTGTAGTGAAATTTATTCTCGTCTTGGCTGCTCCTTTGTTGAAACATAAAGTTAAATATTAACTGATATTGTATTTTGGCTTATATTTTCCAAGCAATAAAGAGTTTGTTACTACAGTTACAGAGCTCATAGCCATTGCTAAACCTGCAAGTATTGGTAGCCAACTAAATACACCTAATCCAAGAATAGGCACTAATGCTCCAGCTGCTATAGGTATTAAGCCAGTGTTATATGCAAATGCCCAGAACAAATTCTGCTTTATCTTTGAAACCGTTCTTTTACCTAAATCTAATGCAGTCACAACATCTCTTATATCATCTTTTATTAGTATAATTCCACCTGTTTCTTTTGCAACATCTGTTCCAGAGCCTATTGCAATTCCCAAATCTGCCCTTGCCAATGCTGGTGCATCGTTAATACCATCACCAACCATAGCAACTACTTTATCTTCTTTTGTCTTTAATTTAGCAACTACTTCTTCCTTTTGTTGAGGAAGTACTTCTGCAATTACTCTGTTAATTCCCAGCTTGAACGCCACTGCATTTGCAGTTCTCTTATTATCTCCTGTAAGCATTATAACCTCAATTCCTTTGGCTTTCAAAGCTTGAACTACATCCTTGACATTTTCTTTTATGGTGTCGGATATAGCTATTATGCCTGAAAGAGTTTTATCTATTGCAATTAATACTGCAGTCTTGCCTTCTTTTTCAAACTCAGAAAGTTTTGCATCGACACTTTCAGTAACTGCAACTTGATTATCTCCCATCAATGTTCTATTGCCAATCATAATTGTATGATTTGAATATGTTGCTTTAAGACCATGTCCTGAAATTGCTTCAAAGGAATCTGGGCTAGTAATTGGAATGCCATTTTCTTTAGCTTTGTTGATTATTGCCTGTGCTAAAGGATGTTCTGAACCTGATTCTGCAATTGCTGCAAGTCGTAATAATTCTTGTTCTCCAATGTTTTCTGTTAAAGGTACCGATTCAGTTACAGATGGTTTTCCCACAGTTAATGTACCAGTCTTATCAAAAACAATAGTATTAACTTTATTTGCTATCTCTATATGTTCCCCTCCTTTATACAAAATACCATTCTCTGCACCTTTTCCTGCACCCATCATAAGAGCAGCAGGAGTAGCAATACCTAAAGCACATGGACATGCAATAATCATTACAGAAACAAATGCAAGGATTGAATAGGTTAATCCTGCATCACCAATAAAGTACCATCCCAAAAATACTCCTATTGCTATCATTATAATAGCTGGAACAAAATATTTTGCAACTTGGTCTACCATTCTCTCTAATTTTGCCTTTCCAGTTTTTGCTTCTTCTACTAGTGTAATTATCTGTGAAATTACTGTATCTTGTCCTACCTTTGTTGCTTTGACTTTAAGAAGACCATTCTTGTTAATTGTTGCACCTATTACCTCATCTCCTTTTGTTTTATCTACTGGTATACTTTCACCTGTTAAAGCCGATTCATCAACAGAAGAATTTCCTTCAATTACTAACCCATCTGTTGGAACTCTTTCACCAGGTCTAATAACCATTAAATCACCTTCTTCTATTTGCTCTACGGGTATTTCTCTTTCTTTAAATTCCTTTGTTAGTGATTTTAATTTAGAATTGTCAAAATTTTGATTTGTTTGATTATTACTATAGATATTATTATTTTTGTTTGTCTCCTTCCCATTTTCTTCTTTTATTACAAGCCTTAGTACCCTTGCTGTCCGTGGCTTTAAATCAAGTAATTTTCTTACTGCATTTGAAGCCTTTTCCTTGGTTTTTGTTTCAAGTAGTTTTCCAACTAGAATGAGTGTAATTATTATTGCAGCTGTTTCAAAATATACAGCGGTAAACGAAAAGTAGCCAGGAACAACAGTCACAATTGCACTATATATATAGGCAGCCGTAGTTCCTATAGCTATTAGTGTATCCATGTTAGATGCTTTAGTTTTAATTCCATCCCAAAAACCTCTATAAAAGCGCAATCCAATCCAGAATTGTATTGGAGTTGCCAAAGCCAAAAGTATGTAATTTGTATATTCCATCATCTCGATTGGAAATCTATGTCCAATTTCTGGAATCATATGAGGTAAACTAAGTATTATTATTGGTATGGTAAGTGCGATACTTATAGCAACATGCATATTTAATTTTTTTAATGCCTTCTCAGGCTCTAAAAATTCATTTAAACATTGTGATGAGCAAAAGTAATACTTTATTCCCTCTCTAATATGTTGTATAGAAATTTCGTTTTCTTCTACAAACATTCCACATATTGGGTCTTTCGCCATATCAAGTATATTGATAAATACATATTTAATATGATAACTTTACAAATGTAAAGGATATATAACTATTATAAACTAAGATATAGAATACCTTGCCTTTACATCTAGATAACAATGACATTGCAATTATAAAATCACTTTTAAAAGATGGAAGAAAATCGTTTAGGCAAATATCAAGAGAAACAGAAATAACCACCCCTACAGTTAAGGCAAGATTCGAAAGACTAGTTAATATAGGTTTTATTAAAGGAGTTCTTCCACTCTTTGACTTTGGCAAAGTAAATAATACAAAAGATATTATTCAATTACAAAATATTAATGTCAAAACAAAAAAAGAAAAGAAGTATTTTGATGAAAATGATCATAACAACTTATTGGAAGAAGAAGTAGACAAAATAAAAGAACAAATTACAAACGGACTTGCAATAGACCTAGCATGTGATTATTGTCATGGACCAGTTTTTGGCAAACCTAGAGTTTTAAAATTTGCAGACTTGGAACGTTTTTTTTGTTGCAATTCTTGTAAAAGTGATTATAGTGAAAAATATAAGGGAAGAATAGAATCAATAAAAAGAAGGTACGAAGGTAAATCTGAAATAGAAAGTTAAACTCTTGATTATTTTGATTTATATTAGTATCCATTTTTAAAGGATTTTGTTCTGACTGGTGTTTGTATGCAGGAACAAAGATATATTTTGTTTCTATTAATTTCAAGTGTATTTTTCGATTTTCTCATATATTCATATTACAAACACGGTCTTTTGGCATATCAAGTATATTGATAAATACATATTTAATAATTGGGCTTTACAAATGTAAAATATTATTCTATAATTATTCTTAAACATTTGAATTAAAAACGAATAGAATCAAATTTTATTCTTTACAAATGTATAGATCTCCATTTCTGTATGTATTTCTGAGATAGGTCTTGCAATTCCTGTTGCTGTTGCTATTGACTTTACCCATACAGAGAAATTGATCAACAGAGGTACATCAAATTTTGACGTAGATACAATGGATTTAATTTGGCATTCATTGGTACAGTATTAGTGTCTGCATTAGCTATTACAATATCTTTATTATATATCAAAAGTAGCAGATAGAAGAAAGTAGTAACCCATAGATTGATAGAAAATCTATCATTCATTATATTTTTTAATTTTTTTATACTTATTTTAAATGCTATTCTTAAGTTAGTAAAATACAGATGATTTCAATGTTGCATCATAATCATAGGTTCTTTCTATTCAGTATCATTTATTGCAGCAGTATCATGATACATCTTTGTTTTATTAAGAGAAGAATTATCAGTATATGTATCCAATACTATTCTACTGATTAATGTTCCCAACATTTCATTTGAGCTAGAAAATATCTTCTCGATTTATCAACATTTATAGTAAATCCTAAAACTTTCTTACCCATAAGATGAATAGTTAAAGGAACACCCTTTATTCCTTCGAGTTAAGATGCACTCTGTATTTGGGGATCACAGATTTATCTAGCTAATTTTGGGCGAGGTTATACCTACTTAAGTATTAAGTATCTATTGTAATTGTTTATTTTTTATTTTATTCTTATAATGAAAATCTATCTTTTCTATCATAAGCTTCACGTGCAACCCTTATTGCCCCTTGTCTCAACAACATTGCTCTATATACTATTTGTTTTGATAGTTCAGTAGCTATTTTTCTTGGATTCTCTTCTTTCATTATTGCCTCTGTAAGTACTTCTTTTATGTTCTTGGATATTTTATATTCAATAAGATCAAATGCGTCCTTTTCAGTTCTTCCCTGATATTCAACAAAAGAACCGATTACACCACCAGCATTAGCTAGGAAATCAGGTATAATCCAGATTTTATTCTTATGCAAATATTCACCTGCTTCGGATGTAGTAGGAATATTTGCTGCTTCTACAACCATTTTTACACCATTTCCAACTAATTTTGATGAAGTTTTATTATTTATTACACCACCCATAGCAGCAGGAATAAAAATATCCAACGCAATTTCAAAGATTTCATCTTTATCTCTTATATCATATCCATAATCTTTTAAATCTGAAAGCTTGGCTTTTCCTTTCATATCTTTCATCAATTTAGGAATATTCAATCCATCCTCTTCTTTGTTATAAATAAATCCTGACACATCACTTACACCCACTACCTTAACCCCGTTTTGATCAAGGAATCGAGCAGCAAATGATCCAACATTTCCAAAACCTTGGATGACGACTCTAGTCTGAGACTTTTGTGACAGTTGTATAATTTTTAATTCTTTTAGTATATCAAAAGCTGTTTGTAGTGCTACACTCACTCCATAACCTGTAGTTCCAAGTTCATGAGGAATACCTCCAAGCTCAGATGGTTTCCCAGTACAGGCACGCATGTCACCTATTTCATGTGCAAAAATAGCCATATCAAGTTCTGTTGTACCTACATCTGTTGCAGCTATGTATTGAGAAGGACAATAAGGTCTAATCATTTTTGCAAATGATTTCATCCATGATACTCTATCAACTTTATTTGGATCAGCAATAATCCCACCCTTGGCACCACCAAAAGGAAGGCCAGCCGCAGCACATTTCCATGTCATAGTCCTGGCAAGTTTAAAAATTTCTAATGGCGTAACACTTGGAGCAAATCTTATACCTCCTTTTCCTGGACCTGTTGAAGTATTATCAATAACTAAAACTCCTTTCATTCCAGTATCAGGATCGTAAACCTGCAAAACCTTTTCAGGTCCCCATTCATCAATTTCTTCCCATGCAGATGTCAATCTTAATAATCAGAATATAGACATACGTGGATTATACTTATTCCTTTATGTTGAGGTAAGAATAAGAAATTGAAATAATAATTATCACTTTCCAAGTTAAAATTAAATTGCTCTAGAATTCCCATAATAACATCTTATTATAAATCCTCCACATTTATTTATTCATTAGATATGCTTTTGGCATTTATAATATTGATTCAGGAATAATTTATACCATTCTTATCTATGGACACTATTTCTTTTGATCAAGATATAATCACTTTTTAATTAATTAAAAATGGAAGATATTCATAATCAAGCTGTGAGGTATGTGAATTGTTTTTGAAACGATAAATATGATAAGAAATTTCAGATAAATTAATTATATGAATATTTACATCAGTTGTTTAACCATTTCATCTGTTATAATTTCTTTGAGAGAGATAGAAGAATTATTGAATTATAGCCATAACCCATTACTCCTTTTACGCTGCAAGCAATAATAATAGAAGGTTATGGCATCTTTGTGAGAATATGTCTGTTTATTTATTTCGGTATGATACATGCAGAATCCAAGATATTTATAAATCATTCAACGAGGTTAACAATCAATTATATAGGTTGCATTGTCATAGCCCTACCATTACTCCTACGATAGAGCAAGGAGATATAGAAGAGCAAGGCTATTGTTGCTAATAGATAAATTTCTTATCTGGTCAGCAAATGATATATGTTCAATCTAATATTTAATATATAATAAAAATAAAGTTGATATCGTTATTATCTAATTAATAAATTGTAATTGTTCTTTATAATGTAAAAAAGAATGGATAGTAAACAAAGTAATCTAGCCTAGTCTATGGTGAACTACTAATTTGTTGACCTCGGGAAGTTCCTGCATTGTAGGTTAGATTTAAAACAGTAATTAATTTTCTATGGTAATGACACTTCTATATTTGGTAAATCAGATATTAAATTTTTGAATTTTATTCATTCAAATTATTCTTATATTGATGTAGTTATAAAGAAAACTAGATTTAAGAATCACTTGTATGTTATAATAATTCTTAATAAATTATAATTTATTTTAAGATTTTTTTTATAGTACTTGTGAATAGCTTTCTATCGACAGGTTTTTTCATTATACATTCTTTGGATATTCCTGGAATTATGGTGGAAAATTCATCTAATATATCTAAAGCAGTTACAAAAAGAACCTTAATTGTTGGGTCTATTGATTTTATTTGTTGATGTAATTGAAATCCATTCAAATTTTTCATTCGAATATCAAGTATTACTAATAAATCTTTAAAATTCAAAATATTTCTGATATAGTTTATGGCAAGAGAGGGGTCGGTAAATGCAGTTACATTATAATTATGGTCCTCTAAAAATATCTTATAGGTAAAAAGTACGTCTTCCTCATCATCTATTAAAATTATCCTTTTATCATTATTGTTTAAGTTCTCAATAGGGGAAACTAACTGTTGTTCATCAAAAGATTTTTTATTATTAAGCTCAAAAATATTTTTTCTTTTAATCATATATAGAGGATATGTATTATCTTTTGTTATCTGATAATTAATATGATTTATAAAATCATAATTGTTTACAATAGAAGAACAAGATTTTAAAAATCTGTAGAAATTATCTCCAATAATTATTTCATTTGGAATAGATGAAGAAGTGTTTATCTTTGAACAAAGGTTTATAGTTGTTCCAAATAAATCTATTTGACTATATTCTCCTACTAAAGCTAAATCTAATACGCCATAATCTATACTAATTCGATAATTAAATGGCGGAAGAGGATGCTTAGATAATTCTTGATTAATACTATATCTTTCATCTAAAATTTTAAATCCACATTCAATAGCCTCTATAAAGACACTTATATTATTAACATCAGTAGTTTTGGGAAAGTAAAATAATAAACAGTCACCAATATTTTTTATAACTTTTCCATTATATTTTTTAACTATTTCTGATACAGAATTTATAAATGTAGAATAATATTTTCTAATAGCTTCTAAATTATCCATTGTAATAGTATTTTTAGTTGAATCTACCAAATCAATAAAACCGACACAACTCTTTATTGCATCCCCAGAAAATCTAATCCCTTTAGAAGAAAAATTTTTCATTTTAGATCTCTCCTAAAATTATTAATAGAAAATAAAAATTTACTATGATATATGACAATGAATGCAATTTCTTTCCTCACCTGAACAAGAGGTTATAGAATTATAAAAGTAATTTGGTTCAAAAAGGATAAATTATTTTAATAAGATTTTGAGGCGCCGAAAAATTCTCAGTAATAGAAATAACTAATAATCCAATAGGATGACTGGAATGGCACAGATTGCATCCTATTTCTTTTACACATCTATTGTGTAATAATATTAATTATAAGTATTAGTATTATTACGATTTTTGGTATTACTAAAAAAATTTTTATAGTAATTCTATTCAAACATAAGATAGAATTAGTTTAGGAAACTTTTTCATCTTACAATTTAATTTTATCAAGCATGGGAGAATATATTTGATTTATACTTTTTATCATGATTCTAATGTTTGTAACATTTTTTCCTACAGATAGTTTTGGTCATAGAGATGGTTATCATAGATGGCACAGTTGTCATTCTGATTCTCTCAGTTAAGTTTGTGGTAATTAGGGTTATGCTTCTGAATGCTAAAAATATCATTAATTTTGCAATAGAAAAATAAAAATTCAGATTTCATTTAAAATACTCAATTTAATTATTTCTCTATCCAGAGTAGAGCCTTCAATGTAAGAAGGCTCTATTACATAGTATTTAGCTTTTATTATTAGAAACTTATTTTTAAATATCTAGGTATGCGAATATATTAGATATTTAATTAGGATGGATAACACGGATAGAGGATCTAATGTATGAGTCTAATGTAATAGTAAGGAAGGCAATATTTAAAATTTATTTCTTGGATGACAAATTGGTTACATTATATAAAAAATTAAAGTTATTGCCCAAAATGGAATAGGCAAATTCGTTCCCACTACCACATCAGATGGATTGGGGTTGGGGTCATCAACTGGTTCAGTAGTAACAAAAAATACTGTATACGTGTAAGGATTAACCATTGATTGGTTTATAGTAAGAGTATTATTATCAAATTTACCTATACTTAAAGAATATCCAGATGCATCACCTTTGTCTTCAAACCAGCCTTCGTATACTTTACCATCTGTTGGTTGTTCGTTCATTTCTGCAGTACCAATAATGTTATTATCTTGAACTGAAAATTGAAAGCTACCTTTTTGGTCTCCACCATTTAAACTAACAGCGGCAGATGGCGTAGTCAAATCTAAAGATATACCTGAATTCTCATTTCCTTGTTGCTGAGAACCTTTCAATTTTTCTTGTTGTTGTTGTTGTTGTTGTTGTTGTTGTTGTTGTTGTTGTTGTTGTTGTTGTTGTTGTTGTTGTTGTTGTTGTTGTTGTTG
>DASQLB010000320.1:0-3012 GCA_035630235.1 Nitrososphaeraceae archaeon
ATTGTTGTTGTTACTACTACTAAAATAGCATATAGAAATTTCATTCAATATGCATCAATATAATAAAAGTTAATAAACATATTGAAAAATAGATGTAAAAACTATTTACTTTATATTCTGTCAACCATTTTCAAATCTTCAAATAAAAATATTACCGAGGGTTAGGACTCGAACCCTTATCCATCAAATGTGGGTTCTACTTTTAGATATTAAAACATAATTGATGATGATGTCAAAACTTCTTCAAAATATAAAAAATGGTTAGAAGGTGAAGAAGGATTTAATTCAACATTAATAAACGATCCTCAATCAGCAGAATTAAATTTTAAATCTACTAAAAATTTTGGTAATAATAAAATAAAAACAATAATATTATAATTAATCAAAAAGGAAAAAATTTGTATTTTTTGTTTTTTATTTATTCTCTATTGTATGATCTTTCTATTTTTTGTGCATAATTGAAATTATTTTGCACAATATCATTGTAATATCTTTGTGTTAGTTCTGTTGATTTATTAAAATTCTCAATACCACTAACAGCGATTTCAATTATGAAGTTTGTGGTATCCAATTATTTACATGTAGTAGATTATATTCACCTTTTTATTGCATACATGGATAATAGTCATCAAAACTTTCTATTCTGTCTTTCAAATACTGTTTTTTTGTTAATTATTTCTCAAGTATAGTCAGATATTGACCATTCATTAAGATAAAAATATATTTTTCTTTTTTATTTAGACTTGAATAAACCTAAGATGGATTCAAATTTCATGTTGTACTATCTTATATTTGCATGGAAACAAATATTTCCATTATATAGCCATCAAATAAATCTAATTGATATGATCAAATTATATTCATTAAACTTGTGGATCTTTAACTTTTTCTGTTATTATTTCCTCAGTTACTGTTCGTGTTTCCGTTACAGGTTTTTTCTTCACTACTATTTCCTCTTTAACATAGGGGGTTCTGGAAACTTCTACTTCTTCTCTCTTTAGAGGAATACGTATATTAGTTTTATTTTCTACTGGTTTTAATATTTCATTCTCTTCATGTGAAGTATGATTATAATTATTAGATGACAATAATGATGACTGATTATTGGTAACTGGTCTTATTTCTATTGTCAATTCCTCATGCATAACAGGAATTTGTTCTGTTTTAGTATCCTTAACCGGTTCTTTTGTAATAATTACCTCATCTTCAACTTCTGTTTTAGCAATATCCAATTTTTCTGCCATTAAAGGAATAATTTTTTCATCTTCTTCTCTTGTATTGCTTAAAGAATTATCATAAGTAGTTTCTGTTTCTATCTTATTAATGCTAGAATCGCCTTGATCAAGAAGATTTACATTTTTGGATTGTATATATGAATTTCTTGCCTCTTCTTCAGTTACTTTGAACCATACTCTATCACCATCATCACCTTGAACCAGATTTGTTGGAAAGGAGAAAATTTCTTTATCAATTATACCCTTTTGAGTTATGACATGATCCGGATCAACACTTTGGATCTCTCCAAAATCAGCATTATCAATTCCTCTTGCTTCTTTTTTTATAATTTTATTCCAAGGAATTTCATCAGATTTTGACACCATATTAATAAAACTACTATAAAGAATATAATAGTTGGTAGTATTGTACTGTTATAATTTTTTTATTCTTTACAAATTGATGCCTGCCTAAGTATGAACATATAATCTACTTAAGTTATATTTTATATAGATAGTATTAGAATGCAATTACCAAATTCACAGCCAGATTATCTTGTCAATAATAATGATCATACTTTAATAAAGAAAAAAAATAATGATCATAAAGACGACGGAAACCCCTCAATAGTCTCTCCATTACAATCTGAAAAAGTCAGAATAATAATCAAATCACCTACTTTAAAAGATAAAGAATCCATAAAATCCAAAGTAGAAGAGGTATTTGAATCAGTTAAGGAGAATACAAGTAATATTATTAACAAAGCAATAAAAATAGAGGAACAAGATATCAATTCCTTCAAAAGATTTTCAGAAAAAGTTTCTCAAACTCAACAACAACAAAAAGAATCTCTTGAAGAGGAATTTGTTATTCCTGTGATAGCAGAAGAGTATTCCCTTTCTAAAAAGAATCTTTCTGAAGAGATAAACATTGAAAAAAGATGGGTAGAACAAGAAGAGATTAAGATACCTGTTAGATATGAAAAAGTTTTTGTAAATGATAAAGAAATTGATGTCTATTCAAAGCAAGGAGTAATTTCTCAAATCAAAGAAAAGATATCAGATTTAGTTCGGTCTAATAATGAAGAAAATGAAACTATGAACGAGGAAAAAATAGATACGAAAAATCAAAATGACAATAAAGAAATTGAAAAGATAAAAAGAGTAGAAGATGAGGAAGAAGAAGAACTACAGTTAAAGGGTGAAATTGTACCACTTTTTGATAATCAGCAGAACGAAGACAACAATAATAGACAATTAACTCAAAGCAGTAATAAAAAAGAATTAGCAAAAAAAGAACATCAAACAGTGATTCCTCTCTATGCAGAGGAAATTACTATATCCAAGAAAATGGTAAAAGTTGGGGAAATTCTGTTAAGCAAGAGAAGAGTTATAGAGGAAGAAAATGTAAACGTAGATACTATAAAAGAACGAATAAGCCTTGAACATCCCGATGGTAGAAAACAAAAGTTAACCGGTTATTGAAAAATCCCAGTTTCGTTTTTATATGACAATTGATTTTTTTCTTTAATTAAATTAAATATTTTTTACTATAGAAAAATATTTGTATAGTGATCTTTCAGAGAAACGGCTAGAATAATCCACCTCCTCCTCCACTTTTACCTTTTAGGCTATCTAATATGCTATCCAAAAATCCAGTTTGTTACCAGATTTTACTTTTAATTAGATTTATTGCTTCTTCATATACTTTTTTTCCTTTTTGTTTATCACCGTTAAAACATTCATTCGATATTTTCTCAATAACTTCCTCCGGAGGAATATTTTCTAGGCTTGTCTT
>DASQLB010000321.1:0-3743 GCA_035630235.1 Nitrososphaeraceae archaeon
GTACTATCATTGGCGCATCTGGTATTATACTATGGCAAATTAGAATAAAAAAAATCAATCAATAGCTTACTAATAGATTGGAATTAAATCACTTTTCAATTATTTGATATCTAAATTATATTCATGTTATTGTAAAATATATCATGATCTATTCAGAACTTTTATACTACAATAGGGTTTTGAATATTGTTAAAAGATTAGAAAAAAGTTACAAGATATTTATCATTTTGTAAAAAATTCTTAGATTTTTATGAATGAGTAATGAAGATGATAACAGTAATTATATAATATCCTTTTCATATTCCTTTTAATTTATCCATATATTTCATGGTAAACCAGTTCATTAATGGGTAAGCGGTTCTTTCTTTTACCAGTCAAGTTCTTTTTCGCTGGGTATCCAAAACCTACTACCAGAGTAATATCCATCTCCTCAGGAATATTGAAGTCTTTTCTAAGATTTTGTTCTCTTATACCTGTAAATAACCCTGAGCCAACTCCAAAATTCCATGCTGCCAATTGCATACTCTGCAATACTCGTCCTGCATCAATCTTATGATATTTATACTTTGGATTAGTAAGAACTATTATTGCAAATTTTGCTTCTGCCACCCATTTTCCACTTGTACTATCTTCTGCAAGTTGATTGAGATTATTTCTATCTTCTACAACTATAAATCGCCAGTGCTGAGTATTAAGACCTGTACCTGTTAGCCTAGCTGCTTCAAGGATCTTGTCTATTATTTCTATAGATATTTTTTGTTTACTATACTCTCTTATGTCAAGCTTAGTGGCTATACAATCGAAAGTATCCATGTTTCTAACACTAACATTATTCATGACAAACGACTTAAATGTTTAAGAAACTAATCAGAAAATATACTAAATTAGTAGATAAATTTATAATCAATTTGGAGGAGAAATCCATACAATAAATAAAATTTAGATATTCGTTTCAGTTTTTTGATTTTTCAAATAAAGATAATAATTATGTATTGAGGTAAAATTTATGCTTCGACTATTGTTTTGAGAAGATGAAGAATCTATTATCACTCTAATGATTTTAACACCATATATAGAACAGTTATTAGAAATACAGTGGATATTTAATTGTGAGTAAACAAAATAAAGATAAACTAAATGATCCAAGTATTCGAAAACTTTTCGAAGATAAGAATTTTGTTTTTTTGTCTTCGTTAATGAAAGATGGCTCTCCTCAAGTAACACCTACTTGGACAGATATTGAGAATGGTTATATTCTTATTAATACTGCAATCGGTAGAATTAAACAAAAAAATATTTCACGAGATCCGAGAGTTGCATTAGCAATAGCTGATCAGAATAACCCGTATGATATGGTTACAATCAGAGGAAAAGTAATAGAACAAATTAGTGGGGATGTAGCCGAAGAACATATAGACAAATTGGCAAAAAAGTATATTGGGAAAGATAAATATCCTGGGAGATCACCAGGAGAAAAAAGGGTGCTTTTCAAAATAAAACCTGAAAAGATATTTCATATGAATCAATGATTTCAATTTCTCTATAAGTATATTATAGCAATCTCCTTTGTCTATAGTTACTACTTTATTTATTAGGTTATAAATATACTTTAAATATAGTAAAGATATTTTATTTTAAAATTTATTAGCAAAATAATTATATACTAAGATAAAATTGATATGATCTTTTCTATTTAATATCGAGTTATTTTCTTTTTATCATACTCTCGTTTTTTTGTCCAACCTAACCTTTTATTATTTAACATTTCAAAATTCTCATAAATATGTGGTCTCTTTTTTCTCATTCCTTCTACTGTAGATATTGCCTTATTCCAAAATGGAGTAGGATTGAACATATCAAAGTAGATGTCAGGATCTATCATTCTATGGCTTACAATAACACCTGATAATTCAAAAAATCCACAAACAGCAATAAAATAAGATCTTTGGATTGAGGACCCTCCATACTTTTGTATGTATTCATCGTAACTATCAACATCTAGTTCTTCTAAAAACCAAAGTATCGCATCTCTATGGCTATCATAAATATTGTATAATTTTATTAGTATATCCGAGTTTACCACATCTTTCAAAACCATAATAAATAATATATACAAAAGTTAATAAAAGATTCATTAACTATGGATTTATCATTCTCCAATTGTAATCTGTAGAAAAGATTTCAAATTACTCAATGATAATAGGGTCAAAAATACTATAATATCAACTAAGATTCCAAACTTTAAAGATATTTACGATCGATCTTGGTCCATCCATGATAAAACTTGCAAATGAAAGATAATAAAATTCATTTTATTAAATTCATGAAAGCAGGTATCTGTGAAATCGAACTTCAAGATAAGGTAGTTGTATTTCAAATGTTTATTATTCTGGATCTCGAATCGAAGGAAAGGGTTTAGAGATTTTTGATACATTATCAAACCAAATGATCATCTAAATTAAATCTGGAATATGGAAACATTACAAAGACATGACCAGGATTCAATCAGGTCTGAATGTCAAAAATTTTATAATTTTTTACAACATTAAGGCAGAGGAAATGTGGAAGGAAGCATGGTATTTAGCAAACATAGAGGATACAGAAAAAATTTTAAATGAAATAGGTTTTAGGAATTTTTAGAAAATAAAGAAGACTTTTTCTTAAGTAATGCAGATTACTACCTATCTACTTGTAATGATTGTAATTAATCAATGCTAAATTTTAATTCTATATCTTTATGAGGACACGCTGCTATTATCTCTTCTGCTAACTTGTAACTTTCTTTCTTTACATCTTCATTTTTAGTAAATTTGAAAATTGTTTTTGTATTTGGTAAATAAATTCTCTTCAAATTCAAATCACCATCTCCTTCTTCTCCTTTTCTAAAAACATAACGTTCTCCTCGTTTGGTTATAGGATTCCAACTTCTTAACAATATTCCTTGTTTCTCTACATTCTCGTTCGATATTTTATCAAAAACAATTGTATGCATAAAGAGATGAAAAAAGGTCTTATTTGGATTGTAGAAATATCTTAAGGTATAGTAATTTTTAGGATGATTATGAGAACGGTTTGTTTTTAATTCTTCTGCTTTTGAATCAAAACACCATTCAAAACAGGAACTACTTGTATTTTCAACTTTCATATAATATTTAATACGCAGTACGAGAATTTAAATTTGTTGTAAAGAGAAGTGTGTTATAATATAGAAACTAAATTAATTATAATAATAATACTTATAAAATTAGAAATGGAAACATCTCTAACAGACAATCTATATCAACAGAATTTCGCAAATGGTTTTAAATCACAATTACTGTAAGCACATAGCCGAAATAAAGGAATTATGTCAAAAGGCTAACAAATAAAGAAAATGAAGCTTCTGTAATATGCTTTAACCTTTGTCTGAATTTTCTACAAGGTAGAATAAATTTCCTTTGCTATTTCCAAAAAAATCTTCGGATATTTTTGAAATCTGTTTTCTGTAAAGCTTCTTTAAATCTACCTTATGGATTTGATGTATTCTGAATTAATATCTGCAATGAATCGTAATATAATTAATTTAATATAAAATCTAATTTATTCTTATTATTATTAGCAAGATTTAGCGGTTAAAAATACCTATATGGAACAGTATCTGATAATAATTTAAAAATATGAGTTTTATTGATGATAGCAAAAGAAAAAAAAGCGTCCTCAGCGAACCGGTCATAAAAATAATACAAGATAAAAATTTTGCTTTT
>DASQLB010000322.1:0-6034 GCA_035630235.1 Nitrososphaeraceae archaeon
CCTAGAATTAATATAACCGATACAGGTAATGAAGCCCCAAATGCTCCTGTAACGATAGCAAAAGTTGTTACTACTCCATCAGTTCCACCATAAACAAAATCTTCAATAGACCAACGCATAGAATTCTTGTGATATTATAAACTAATATTTAAAAGTGTATTTCTAATTAACCATTAAATAGGACATGGTCGCTATAAAGATAGTTTATATAAAAAGAAATTTCTCAATAGATCTATATTAAAGAAAGATTGGTCACGTCTCAGAGTTAATTAAAAGTTAATTAAAATGGTTTTACAATTGTTTTGCGTTATCAGCTCCTGTATTTGACAATTTATATGTATTGTATTATTTTCAGATAGGGTTTCTTTTACTTTAGTATTTTATTGAATAGTTGTGTAGAACTAAATAAAAAAATAGAAAATAATAATGATTAAAATTAAGCAGTCCTAAAGTCGAATAAAACTTTAATTGGACTTTCTACTGGTTTACTGTTAATTGATATTATTTCGATACTTATCGGATATGTAGAACCCTTTTTGAAATCTGATTGGACATGGTAAGCTCCAGTACTACTAAAATCTGGCCCATATGAAATAGTTTCATTACCTTCTGCAGAAATTAACTCAAGGGGTAGTGATTGACCGGCAGTCGTAAATAATTTAGAAAATAATATTTTATCATTATTATTTTCATCTTCACTGATAGTAACATTATAAGTAATTGGGGTAGTTCTATCTAACGGTATTGTCTGTGGTTCGATATCTAATAAGACTCTTGGATGAGTTGTAATGTTCCATACTGCTCCTGAACCTATATCTATTTTAAAACCTTCGCCTGTGAAAAATGCATCACTTGCAGTCACTGCACCCACTCTCCATGGATGAATAATACAATGATATAGAAATTCACCAGGTTGTGTAAATGTGAATTGAAACAAAGAGTTAGCTGTAGCTGGCATTATGCCTGAATTAAATAGGGAGCCTTCATCTGTTGCTTTTGGTTGTCCACTGGTTACTGTGTGAGGCTGTCCAAAGTCATTATTAAACCAGCCTACAGTAGTACCTGTAGGAACGGCAATTTGTGGAGGATAATAATGATGTATGTTCTCTTTTTGAGCAGCACCAGGAACTATGCTTACTGCATAGGTAGCATCAATATGTTGTAATGTAGGGATACTACCAGGTTGGGCAAAGACTTCCGTTGTTGCTACATGTATTGTCAGAGCTAACATTATTGGCAATATCAATAGAATTTGATTATTAGCCATATTAATCATCTATAGAAAACAAATATAAATACACATCTATTATTTGAGTAATCCACGTATCAATTTATTCTTAAACAATTGGTAGGATAGAAGATAATAAAGAATCTCTGAAATATTATGTAATATATCTAAAGTTACATTTTTTGATAAGATAGATTAAATCCAGTTTTGCAATTATTTATAATTCGATTACATATATTACTATATTAAAAAATAGTAAAAAGTAACTGATGTCAAAGAATCATCGTTATTGTTTTATCATTTAATTTTTGACTGTAATTTTACGAATCTATTCTAGTTGTTGTTAGGATTCGAGCATTTCTAATAAAAGACTTAAATGGTCAGATTTAATATGTTAGTTCATGCAAACAACCATTGCTGAAATCATGAGTAAAAAAATAGAAACTGTTGAAGAATTTGCATCGGTTCAGGAAGTTGCAATAAAGATGAAAGATAAGAACATAAGCTCATTGATAGTGGTTGATAGTTTTGGTAAATCAAAGGGATTAGTTACTGAACGCGATTTGGTTAGAAAAATCTGTGTTAAAGATGTTTGTCCTAGCAAAGTAATAATTAAAGAAATAGTGTCTTTACCACTTGTCACTATTAATCCTAATGAATCTCCATCAACAGCAATTGATATAATGTTACAACACAATATCCGACATTTAGTGGTTGTTGATGATAGTATTGAAATAAATAAACCAATTGGTATAGTGAGCCCGAGGGACTTAACAAGGTATCAGGAATTTACAAGAGATGATACTAATAATGATAACCTTGAAAAGATATTAGAATATTTTATATAATATCATTTGAATATTTGGGTAGGTTGAATTTTATACTTCCTACTCCACATTCGATGAATAAGGGTTCTAGTCTCAATATATTTAACTTATGGTCTAAATATTTTTAATTCTAGAATTTCATCTTAATTTCTAGTAATATAATAAAGTTCTATAAATACTATGAATTATATAAATAGATATTTGTCAAATAATAAGTCATAAAATGAGTATTAGAAATATCAATATCAATACAATTGTTTGTTGTTAGTAATATCTTATAAATATTTGAGTCTTGTCAATCTTTTTCTTCTCGTCTAATTAGATAAGGTCTAGTAGCTAATTTTTCATTTAGAACTATTTCATAGCTTTCGATAAAATTTAACTTCTAATATGCTGATTTGCTTTTTTTTAACCTTACTGTGAAATTGATAAACCCGAGAAAAGTACAGGCCCATCGGGAGGAATACCGATAGCGGTTCTAAAAGAGGAGTCCAATATAGAGATACTGCTAACTTGTATTTAGCTTTTATTATTAATAACTTATTTTAAAAATTCAAAGATAAAAAATTTTGATTTCTTGGAGTTCAGAGAGGGAATTTCAACTTTATTAATAAATAGATTCAGTAACTTTAAGATTCTCTATTGTATATACAATTCATATAATATGGAAATGTAAATATATAACAAATTGTTTTGTATTACAAAAGTAATTAAATTATATAAAAAAATAATAATTATCGTATAATTTCTAGCTCCTTCTCTTCATTTTATTATACTATATCCACTACATACTTAATGATCTAGAATGTTTCTGTGTATGAGGTCGTTCACCGGAATATTTTCTTCTCATATGTCCAGATGGTCTTTCATATAGTAGCTCTAAAAACCACGATTCATGTTCAATCTCTTCTTTTAAAATATCCTTGGCGAGGTCATAGGTGGTAGGATCTTTACCAATAGTCAGATTACACAATCTATTCCAATTCACTAGAGCTCCTTGCTCAGCTTTTAAACACTTTTGTAGTATTTCTGTCAAATCTGTTCTTTTAGGTGAGGGTAGTTGGAGAAATTCACACCCTGACATTTTTATGAACTCTTGTGCATCAATAGGTAATATTCCTCCCAATTCATAAATCCTTGATAAACATGATTCAAAATGACTTAAATCTTCTAGTCTAGCGTCTTCTATAACTCCTTTAATGCTCTCTCCTTCTTGTCCTGTACAATGCATTCTTAAATTAGTAAAATAATAATAGGCTGTAAATTCTACAGATGCGTTATAAACTAATAATTTTATTATTTCATTTACGTTAATTCCATTTTGTTCTAAAACTTTTATTCCTACGACATTGATATTTTCATTTATTTTATTCCCATTTTGCATTTAGATCTATCATACTAATTAAAATAAATAGATATTGCATATAATTTACTCATAAAAGGGAATAGGTTATGATAACATAAAAAAATAATTCCATAGCGTCTTTTGAATAACTATCCCTGAATCTATCTCTATGTATTAGATATTCTAAATTAATATCCATCCATAAATATTAGTAATAATACTAGTACTAACCACATTTTTGTATTTGTATCAGTGGGATGTGAACAAATTTGACCTATTTTTTAATCCTTCTAAAACAAATAAGATTTGACATTTTGAATTTTGCTATTACTTTAAACTATATTGATACGGTTAAATTATCATTATTATTATTATTATTTTATTAAGAATTGCAATTACCGATGAACCTATTATATAAAGAGATATAGTTAATAAATAGTATAGTATTAAATAATATTCATATTATTGAAAGCATCACTATCCCATAATTGTATACTTTATTCTCTAGTTTCTATCTTTTTATTATTAACAATATGTCAGATAGTAGCATTACAACAACAAGAAATTTATGCTGAAAACCAAAATAATGTCAGCAGTAATAATATAACAGATATAGAGGCATTTAATCCTACCAAGAAAATAAAAATAGTTTTGGAAGATACTGAAATAGAAATAGCACCAGGAAAGAAAATTAAAACCTGGGCTTTTAATGGCACAGTACCTGGACCTCCTTTGAGATTTACCGAAGGAGAAAATGTGAGCATTTTATTTGTAAATAAAGGATTGTATCCACACACTATACACTTTCATGGAATACATGATGATAAAAATGATGGTGCCTCGCCTTTTATAATGCCAGGAAAATCTTATACATATAATTTAACTGCAGAACCTGCCGGTGCTTTAATGTATCATTGTCATGTCCCTCCAGTTTCCGAACATATTAGAATGGGAATGTATGGAGCTTTAATTATAGATCCTAAAGACAAGCCATTAAAACCTGCTAAAGAGTATTACATGGTTTCAAGTGAATTTAGTACTGATGAAAAAAATGTTACTAAATTCCTTGCTGATTATTATCCTATAAATGGATATGCTTATCAATATATGAATTATCCTCTTGAGATAAACCAAGGAGATACACTCAGACTCTATATTGTTAATGAGGGAATTACTATACCTGTCTCTATCCATTTACATAGCTCAATTTTTGATGTATATCCGTCAGGACTACTTTCCAATGAACCTTATCAAGCTCAGTCAATTGCAGTAGCTCCTGGTGATGCAACAATTGTAGAAGCAAAATGGAGATATCCTGGCAACTACATGTTCCATAGTCATGGATTCCAAGAAGAGCATGGTAATATGGGAAAGATATTAGTTAAAGAAAATAATAATTCTACCAAATTGACAAAGAGTGTTTCTATGTTTGATTGGCAATATGATCTGCAAAAAAAGTTACAAAAAGAGAACTGAGGATAACTCAAATACTAAAAAATATTGTAAAATACAGTGAATAACAAAAATAAAAATATGCATTATTTTTGTGTAATTCGTTGTTGTTTTACGTTTCCTAAAGACATATTTATATAGATTGCATATAAAGTAGTACTGCAATTATTCCTGCTAGTATAAAAATTACGCATGTTTGTGTAATTAGTAGTTGTTCAACGGTGGCAGGATTTACTCCCGCTACTAGTACAAGTAGCAGGGAGTAATTTCATTTTTGTGTCATTAGTTGTTGTTCAACGGTGGTTAGCCAATATTTGGTTTACCCAATTGTGATAACGGTGAGATTTAATCACCGGTGAGGTTGCAAATTTATCCTCAATTATAATTTATAATAAACTCTATTTAAGGATTTTTCATCAAATTTAATAATATTTCATAAATATAAGGATTATTAATCAAATTTAATGTTTTTTTTCAAAATATAAGGATTTTATTGTAAGAATTACATTGATAAATTAGCATTTAGATTTAATTTAATAGTTTTTCGGCGCTGAAAAATCCTTCCGCGATAAACATCAAATTGAATAGTTGCCAATTACTTCAAGTAGTGTATTATTGACACAAATATATATCATGATATGTCGACCAATTTTTCAGAAAGTATAGAAACTTGAATTATTCTAAGGAATAGAGTCCTGCACGTAGTGGGGTTCTATTACTACATTGTATTTAGCTTTGGTTATTAGAACTTATTTTAAATAATTTAAGAATAACAGACTACAGACTACTGGATTCTGTGGAATGATGTAGAAATTATACCATTGAAATTTTTTAAAAAGTCATAGCCCACTACTCTTACGCTGCAAGCAATAATTGAGGCTATAACCTACTTAATAGGAATTATGCCTATCTATGGTGTTGTTTGGTATTATCCTTCTGTGGTACAAAGATATTTAAAAATCAGGAACACAGTTAATAAGAAATTATGTAATTTAAATTGTCATAGCCTCATCATATCAGATATAGTAGTAGTTGCAAGGTTAGGCTATGAATGAATGACTCCAATGCTATTGGTAATATTTCTGAAATATTCTATTTCATAATTTGATAGTCATAGCCCTATAAGATATTCATAACAACAGAGGAGGCTATGACAACAGAATTATTATGTCTATATTTGCC
>DASQLB010000323.1:0-5594 GCA_035630235.1 Nitrososphaeraceae archaeon
TATATAGAAATCTGATCTTTATGCTTATATATTCGTAGAAAATAGCTCTTAATATCTAATGCTTAGCGTACAAGAATGGAAAAGATGGTTCTTATACCAACTTATCGGTGGAGGAGTACATAATGCAATATACCATGACCATATCTTAAGAGAACTTGGAAAACATTACGATATTAACTTGGACAGGGCATTGAGAGATTTAATTGATGATGGAATTATAATGTTAATAGAATCAAAAAGGAATAAGAAGTATATCGTAAATTTTGAAAGCCTTTCAGAGGCACAAATGATAATGAATCTAGATAAAAATACCAATGCTCAAAAGACCAGTAAAATTCATGACCATAATAACGTGAATTATATGAATTCTACAAATGAGAAAAAATTTGTTCAACCTTATCTTTCAGAACCTAGTGGATACGTTTACTGGTTTGATAATGAAGAAAATAGGAAATTTAAAAAACAAAGTGTCTATAGAATATACTTTAAAGAAACAGACAAGACTAATTTTGCTGCACAATTAATAACAAAACCAATAGGCACCTCAAAAATCATCTATATGGGTTCTATCAATGATCCAAATTCATATATATCTCGATTATGGCGAGCCGTAGTATCCGTTTCAGAAGAAAATAATGAGGGAACATTTATTCTTCAACACATACAAGATAAAGATAGAATGGCATGCGGTAATAATAGACAAAGAGGAAAAATTGCATTATCTATTTTTAAGAAACTAGGATACATTCAACAATCTGAATTCAAGGGTAATTCCATTCGATTCAAGGTTAGTGGTAAAAAGCCATATTCAATAACATTAGATGAGATTTTTAATCTAAAAACCAAATAATTATCATTACTATTGAGTGAGTTAAAGTTATAGCATCTTAGATTTAACCTAACTATTTACCTACGTTAGAATAAGTAATCTCGGTTAGAGATAACAAGTGATTCATTAATTACATTCTTTTATTTATGTAGAAAGGTTCATTTTATGATCACCATCTTGGTGCTAGAAAAACAATAGTGATGAAAGAATATTGGATATCCTTGTTCAATATTAAATGGAGCGATCGATTTAAAATGAGATCAAGCAATTGAAGAAAAGTCATTACCCTTCTTTAATTGATGATCAAGTGAAAAATGAGCATTTATTGTATCAGAGGATATAACTAATTGACTTAAAACATACAATAATATTAAAAAAGCAACTATTATAATTACCAAGATAACAATTCTATATTTTATATCTTGAGGTTTATTTTTATTTTGTGTTGGTGCTTGTTTTTGTTGTTGTTGTTGCTGCACATTACGATTCTGTGCTAACCTCTTTTTTTCTAATTCTTCTTTTCTTTTCTTGGATTGTTTAGTATTTAGAATTGGAATTCTCTTAATTACAGAACCATTTATTTTAGACTTTTGAACCTCATACAATATGATATCTTCGTCTTGATCTGATTTAATATTAAACAGATCCAGAGCTTTTGAATAGTCATCGAATTCTTCAATCGATGATGGCGATTCTACCTCCCATGATTTTTTATTTTCGACTGAGGAATCAGATTCATGATTCGAGGACATTAATTATACTAATATTTGGATATTATTTAATAATTTACTTGTGTTAATTATAACTACTGTTAATTTAAGAAATTGAAACTATCCATGACATTTAATGAAAAAATGCATCTACCATAAATGCTATGAAAACTGCTGTAAGATATGGACTTGAAAATTTAAAAACTGTCCATGATGCCTTTTCTGTAGGTTTTAGTAATAGCCATAAAGAAAGACCCATCATTATAGCACCAAATAACGTTGCAGTAATTAAATATATTTGTCCAAATTGATTAAAGAAGAAAGGAAGTATACTAAATAAAACCATTATCAAAGTGGTCCCAGCGATTACTCTTACTGCCCTTTTCTCTTCACAAACTACTGGCAACATAGGTATTTTGGCTTTTTGATAATCTTTTCTTACATGCAAAGCTAAGCTCCAGATATGTGTTGGTATCCAGAAGAATACAAGACCAGCCATAACTAAACCAATTTCCAAGTTTTGAGTAGTTACAGTAACATATCCTATTAATGCAGGAACGCCACCTGAAAATCCTCCAAGGATAATATTTGCCTGGTTCCGCCGCTTAAGCCATTTACTGTAAACTATAATATTGTCAAATAAGCCAAATAGCATTAATAAAAATACCCACAAATTGATGAGCCAGGAAAATATTAATGCAATAGCAGTTAAAATAATACCAAAAATTAATGCATTTCTTGGAGAAATTCTTCCCGATGGAATAGGCCTGTCTTTGGTCCTATCCATTATAGCATCGATATCACGATCATTATAACCCGTAATAGTATCAGCAGCTGCTGAACCTGCTGCAACTCCTCCTAGAAGTAGCATCCAAGTTAAAGGAGTTATCGGTATATTAAATAATAAAGATGCAGTCAGAGCAGATCCAAACGCAGTAAATACTAGCAAATACCAAATCTTTGGTTTTGTTAATTCATAATAATTCTTAACCCTGTTCAAGATTGTGATTTCGTGGATCACTGACTTAATATCAACTCTTTACCAACCAATCTAACTTATCATAGGCTTAAATATTAATTCTTCAAATCAAATTTTAAATTAATATAAAATTAAATCATATTTTTAGTTTTGAGTAACTCAGCTAAAAGTACAGCTCCCTTAGCAGACCCCATTTTTTCATTATGTGAAAGCAAAACATATTTTATGCCATTGTCAAATACTGTATCTTTTCTCAATCTACCTACAAACGTAGTCATTCCATCATTTATTTCTCTATCTATTCGAGGTTGAGGGCGAGTAGGATCATCATGGACTATGATGTATTCACTTGGAGAGGAAGGTAGATCATTAATTTTTATTGATTTAGAAAACTTTAGCATAGATTCTTTAACTTGTTCAGGTTCTGAAGGTTGTTGTGTTTCAACAAAGACAGTTTCAGTATGTCCATCCATTACAGGTACTCTAGTACAAGTACAACTTACTTTAATCATTGATGAGGAAATTGAATCATTTGTAAGGGTTCCTAAAATTTTTTTAGTTTCGACTTGAACCTTTTCCTCTTCTTTGGGAATAAAAGGAATAACATTATCTATAATATCAAGTGCTGCTACACCTGGAGATCGTCCTGCACCTGAGAGGGCCTGCATGGATGTCATAAAAATAGAATTAATTCCAAAATTATCGAGGATGGGCTTTAATGTAATTGCTAATCCTGTAGTGGTACAATTAGGAAGCGGACAAATAAATCCTTTCCAATTTCTATTTTTCTTCTGTATATTCAATAATTCAATATGGTCATCATTTATTCCCGGAATGAGGATAGGTACATCATCTTGGTATCTAAATGCAGCGGCGGTACTGATCACAGGTGTCGTTTTTGCAAATTCTGGTTCAATTGTTTGTGCGTCAGATGATTCAACTGCTGTAAATATTAGATCGTATCTTTTTGGGTCTATTTCATCAACACTACTTATGATTTTATCTTTTATATAATCAGGAACTTGTTCCTTATTATGCCATTTTAAAATACCTGTGCTATCATCACGAAGTGCATCAATATATCGCTTGCCAGCAGATCTTTTTGAGGAAGCTATTGCTGTCAGTTCAAACCATGGATGATTCTTGAGTGCAATAACAAATTCTTGGCCTACTGCACCTGTAGAACCAATTAGTGCAACTTTTAACATAATAATGACTATTTGATATACTTTTTAATATTCTTTATTCAAGTTTAAAAAAACATTTACATGATAATTGATATTGATATTATCGATAGTGAGTTTTGTTAAATCTTGGTGATAGTATTAATGTAAATCAGGTAAATAATCTACAAGCAAGAAAAAAATTGATCAGTTTTGATTCGTGTTCTCATGGAGGTATATATTCTACTAAAAATTATTTAAAAGTAAAAATTGATTTCAGTTCCAATGTAAACCCATTAGGTATTTCTAGACAAGTTCTAAAAGAGATTAGAAAAAATTTAAAACAAATATCCCATATTTATCCCGATTCAAACTGTAATTTACTCAAAAAAAATATTGCAGACTATACAGAGCATGGTATTGAGAAAGATTGGATAAGTGTAGGCAATGGTGCAACAGAGCTCATTCATAATTTTGCAAGGGCTGTCTCGTTAAAGAATTCCATCATAATATATCCTACGTTTTGTGAATACGAATTGGCATCTAAAAGGTGTGGAATGAAAATAGATTATATACCATTGTCAAAAAAATTGCAAATACAAGCCAATTTAGTTATAGAAAAATCAAAAATTAATCCTAATAGTCTGATTTTCATTTGCAATCCTAATAATCCTACAGGGCAAGTAAACACTGACATGATAGAGAAAATTGTAAGTTGTATTGATAGTTCCAAGACAATTTTACTGCTTGACGAGAGCTTTATAGAATTCCTAAATGATATAGAAAGAAAATCCTTGATATCTAAAATAAAAGAATATAAAAACCTAGCAATCCTAAGGTCGATGACAAAATCTTATGGATTAGCTGGTTTACGTTTAGGTTATTTGATTGCCCACCCATATTTAATTCAGAAATTAAAATCATTTCAAATTCCTTGGAGTGTTAATGGAATTGCGCAAATTGCAGGAATTGCAGCTTTAAAAGATCAAGTGCACATATCTAGGGCAAAAAAAATTATTCAAAAGGAAAGGAATTATATGAATAAAACACTTAATGAAAAAGAGAGTAACATTCATGCTTTAAGATCAGATGTTAATTTCTTTTTGATTAAATTAAAAAATATCAATTCTATTGCATACCAAAAGATATTGTTAAATATTCATGGCATTTTAGTTAGGGATTGTTCTAGTTTTACTGGGATGTCCACTGACTTTATTAGAGTAGCTGTAAGGACTCATAGAGACAATGTGACCTTGTTAAAAGCAATTTATGATATCAACAATAATTTGTATAAATACAAGTTACTTAAGAATTAAATAATTCCACATGAGAAGAAAGATGAAGAATTTTTATGAATGCTAAAGTTTTAATGGTTCAAGGCACTTCGTCAGGAGCAGGCAAAAGCACTATTGTAATAGCATTATGTAGAATTTTTTCTAATTTAGGATACAAAGTCTCTCCCTTTAAAGCTCAAAACATGTCTTCTAACGTTCATAAAATATCAAAAACCCACAGTATCTCCAGGATACAAGCAATACAAGCATTTGCAGCAAGAAAAGAACTTGCATGGCAATTAAACCCGATTTTACTTGTGCCTTTAGGAAATAATCTCAGCAATGTCTTTGTATCAGGAAAATTTTTTGAAGAAATGACTGCATTAAAGTATTATAATGAATTTGTTTTGGCTAAAGGTTTTCCTATCGTATTGGATGCCTTGAATAAATTGAGAAATGAAAATGATATAATAATAATTGAAGGAGCTGGTTCTCCAGCCGAAATAAATATTGCAGAGTTCGATATCGCTAATATGTTACTAGCTGAAAAAGTAAATTGCCCTGTAATATTAGTATCTGATATTGAGCGAGGTGGTTGTTTTGCGAGTATATTTGGAACAATAAAATTGTTAAAAATAA
>DASQLB010000324.1:0-4230 GCA_035630235.1 Nitrososphaeraceae archaeon
AAAAAATAGAGTTGTAAAAATTCGGTCGATTTATTCCATAAATTGAGGACAATTACAGTCCATACACTTATTGTCTCCAATATAACCTACACCATAAACATGATTCTTTCTTAGATGAGAACACCTTTTACATATGTCAAATTCCTTCATTAGTCAAATAATTGCTAGAAAAAATATAAGGATTGTTAAAAAGATAGAAAAACTTAAGCTTGACCTGAGCTATTATTGAATCGTTAATATTAAGATAGTTATTCATCAACCGGCTTTTAACACCTTCATTTTAACGAAGAATCAACCGAGGACTTGACAAAGCCTTTAATAAATCTCATTTTGCATCTTATTCTTCAGGTTCGTCAGAATAGATAATTAATTTTTACAACAATATTTTCATCTTCTTTATACTTTATAGAAATAACATTTTATCATTTGAGATAATCTCATACTCCTATCTTACATCGTCTAAACGATATACAATATAATCAGCTTATTTTTCTATCTGGATATTCAATTATTTTAAATTGATTTTTCATTAGTTATTTGGAAGTATTAGATTGACCTATGCGTCTTTAACAACCTGTAATAATCTAGTTATAGAAATAGGTTTATATAGAAAGTAAATTTAGAAGCATCGAATTCTATATGATCATATACAGATATTAAAATAGTATTTATTAAGCATATAACGATTCAATATCTCATTTTATATTGTTTTTAACTTTTGTATTATCTACTAACAATATTATCTTTTACTTTTATATACTGTATGAAATGAATAGAAAATATTAATAAATAATTGTAAAAACTATAGTCCTAGTAAATATATGAAGTAATTTATTTCTTAATACAAGGTAACAAAATACTTTTAAATAAATTAATTATAAACGGTCATTAACTATTTCATAGTTTCCAAAATAAAGAGCATTTGCTCTTAAAGAAATAATGGAGCACCACACAATTGCACTATCTCATACAGTCGGATCAGATCCGATTTTCACAAGCATTTTGCCAAAGTTTTCTCCTTGAAAAAGTCCAAGAAAAGCTTTCGGCGCATTCTCTATACCTTCTACCACGGTTTCCTTCCACTTGATCTTTCCTTCACTAACCCATTTGGCCATAGAGGCATAAAACTCATTTAGGATATCATAATAATCTCTTACAATAAATCCTTGAAGCTTGAGTCGATTGGTTATAGCCAAGAAGAGGTTGGATGGACCAAGAATTGGAGAAGTAGAGTTGTATTGTGATATCATACCACAAAGTACAATTCTGCCAAATGTTTTCATATTATCAAGGGCTGCTTCTAAATGTTTTCCACCTACGTTATCAAAGTAAACATTAATTTTATCAGGACAGACCTTTATAAGTTCAGCAGAGATATCACCCACCTGCTTGTAATTAAAGGCATAATCTATCCCTGCTTGGTCAACTAACCACTTTACTTTCTCTTCTGAGCCAGCACTTCCAATAACATAACAACCTTTGATCTTTGCAATTTGACATACTATAGAACCTACTGCTCCTGATGCTGCTGAAACAAATACAACTTCATTATCCTTAAGTTCACCAATATTTAATAGCCCAACATATGCCGTAAGACCTGTCATACCAAATGTTCCAAGAAATGATTGAATTGGAGATATCTTTTGGTTAACTTTAATGATATCTAAACCATTGGACAACCAATATTCACGCCAACCACACATTCCTAAGACATAGTCACCTACAGCAAACTGATTATTTTTTGATGCTATAACCTGACCTATACATGCTCCTTCCAGCGGTTGACCTAATTTAAAAGGAGGTATATAGCTGTTACCTTCTTTCCTCATGCGACCACGCATATATGGATCCACAGACATCCAAATGTTTCGTACCAAGAATTCTCCGTCTTTTGTTGGCTCTGGAATCTCAACTTGAACAAGTTTAAAATTGTTATTTGTTGGCATTCCTACAGGATATTCGGTAAGACAAATTTCTCGGCTAACCTTTGTTACAACCATAACATCCTTGCAAGGAAGCAAGTTAAATGAATTTTGTATGTATAACTTGTGATTTTAAAGTGATTTTCGATTGATTGATTCTATACTGTATGTAATGCTGTAAAATATTCAAACTATACTAAATGAGTATGCCCAAATTTTATCATCTATTTTTAGGTTGGAAATATAGAGGTAAATGTGACAGTCCAAGTAAAAAAGAACTTTTGAGTGGACTAACTTTTGTATATAGATTTTGTCTATCACTATTATCAAAATTAAACTGAAGATTCTCAAATCTTTCAAGAATTACTCTTAATGCTATTTGTGCTTCAAGCCTAGCTAAAGGAGCTCCTAAACAAAAATGGATTCCATTTCCAAAACCCAAATGACGTAAGTTTTTACGAGTAATATCGAATCGTTCAGGATCTGTAAATACTGATTCATCATGATTGGCAGAACCCAGAAATAATGTAATTCCTTGACCTTTCTGTATTTTTTGTTCGACTTTGTCTCCTACTCCTGACCTAGATAAAGTTATATCAGCATTTGCAATACGGAATAAGAATTGTACGGGGGACCGATAACGTAAAGTCTCTTCTGTAGCAGGTTTAATTAGGGAATTTTGATTTTCTTGTAATCGTTTAAATTCTTGGGGATTTTCAAGTAATGAGAAAACCAAGTTTCCTATTAAATTAACTGTGGTAACATGTCCTGCATTTAAAAGGAGACTACAAAAACTAAGTATTTCTTTTTCGGATAGAGAATGTCCGTCTACTTGAGCTCTAATAATATGACTGATAAGATCATTGGTTGGTATTTTCTTTTTTTTCTCTATTAATTTTCTAAAATAAACGTCCATATCAACAACAGTTTTGTCTGCCTTTCTAATGGAATCAATATCACTCTCATTAGTAATTTCAAGGCTAACTATATCATCTGCCCACTGACGAAAAGTATCTTGATCTTCAGATGGCACTCCCAGTAGTTCTGCAATTACGGTTGCAGGTAATGGATAAGCAAAATCCTTAACTAAATCCATGGTATTATTATTACCTTTTTCAATAATGTTATCGATTAGCGTATTTGCAATATTTTCAATACGTGGTTCTAATTTGGATATTTCTAGGGGGACAAATAACGTATCAACGATACTACGCAACTTTCTATGATATGGAGGATCTGAGTTTAAAAGGCTAGGACGATTAAGATTTTCTTGATATTCTTGGGGTACTTGAAATGGTCCGAATTTAGATGAAAATTTTATAGGGTCTCTTAATATTTTTTCGATATCACTATAACGATATAATCCCCATTGTTTATTTCCTTCATCAAAGGCAATAGGATTGTTTTTTCTCATTAATGAGTAAAATTCAAAAGGAGAAAATCTTTGTTCTACTGGAGGATATATATTCATGAATTCTAGGTATAAAACATGAAATTTATGCTTTCTTTCTTGACATCTAGTAGACCGAACTTTATTCAAATAGGATTCAAGAATTGGTTGGAAGAGATGAAGTATTATTATTAACTCTATATCCTTTTTCAAGCAATAACAATTCATTTTCAATTATTTTTCACATTTTTGTTTATATCTAACTTAATTGTTCAATAGAAACCCATTTTTTGGGTAATCTAACTGGATATGATTACATATTGATAACTGTAAAATTAACTGGAAAAAATAACGATTATTGTAAAATAAGGTATTACAGTTTCTCCCCATTTTAAAATTTTATCATTATTTTTATCTACTATAAAAGAAACTATATTCTAATCACATTATTCTTTTCATATATATTCAAACGCATATGTAAAAAGAAAACAAGAACCAATAAATTAAATAACAAAAAATAAACCTATTAGATTTAAAATATTATTACTGGTCTTTATTTAAATTATATTTTCCATCGTGTCATGTACCAACATCTTTTCACAAAACTAGTGATGTCATCTTTCATCTTTTTTCAAACATTCCTTCTTTTTGTTTATATCTAACAGTTATAACATATTTTTATTCTGCTACCATGTTACGTCTAAACAGCAAAAGAATTGAAAGAATAATATAAATTAAATATTTTGAATACATCAATAATTTAACGTTTCGACAAGTTATTCGCGACAGGTGAGTGCAGATCCGGTTCTTGACCTGTATGATTGCAACTATACTTTTACTCCCTTGCATATTTAAAAACTATGCTTTGAATAGTTTACTCTTGAGTAAATTAGATAAAATATTAGGTGATAAAGATGC
>DASQLB010000325.1:0-10928 GCA_035630235.1 Nitrososphaeraceae archaeon
AATGATACTACTTACAAAATTAAATTAGTTATTTTTGATTGTAGTAACTTGTAATAGTTCTTCAATTTGGTTATGCATTTTAAGATAGTTTAAACCTTTTTCTGTAGTCTTGAATTTATTATCCCCGTCCAGATATTCTATTAGATTGTTTTCTATCAATATAGAAAGGTATTCTTTTAATTGCCCATAACTTAGAAAAGCTGTGTACATAATTTTTGTCTTGGATGTTCCTCCATTGGCAGCGTCCAATATATTTCCCACTATTTCTGTCCTACTCCTATTTCCCATATTATTAGAAATGTAATTTACTTATATTAGTATTAATACCACAAGAAAAGTAAAGATAACTATAGTATTACATTCCTATTATTATTTACAAATAAAAGTTAGTATGGTTCTATCACTACATTGGATTAGCTCTTATTATTAGAACTTATTTTTAGAGATATTCACAGTATTGAATTCTATAGAAATATCTAAATTGCGGTTCTAAAAGGAGTCCAATGTAAAGATAGTCATATCATGTAATTAGCTTTTAATATTAGAAACTTATTTAATTCTTCGTGGAAATTTAGAGGATGTATCGTCATTAAGCCTAAGTTGTTTGGTAAGCGGATTGTGTTTATGAAACTTAAATCTTGCTGGTAAGTATAAGAGTACCTTATTAATATTATGAGTATCCATTCATAACCTCCTGGAATCAACATTAACATATTACTAAATAAATTCATAAGTTCGGACTATATTCTAAATATATAACTTTTACCTATTTAATATAAATATATAATATCTTCTCTATTAGACATTTATTAATAAAATCAATATCTTTTAGAAGATAATTTAAAAGATAAAAGAACCATCTATCAACTCTAGCCAAGGTAAACGTTAAGAATAGAATTAAAAAAAATTAAAAGAATAGTTTAGTTTATAATTATATGGTTATCCAGCCCCAGATACAAGAAATACATCTTGTTGTAATCTAGGAAGTTTATTAAACAAACTAGGGTCTGTATTAAAGACTGATCCTAATACTCCATTTGAATATGCAGAAAATGAACCAGATATGCCAATATCTTCAGGTCTTTCATTACCAAAGAAAACAGCAAACGTTGTATTACCGTTATTATTTATATTTTCTATGTAATGAAAATATCCTTGAGGAATGAAGACAATTTCTCCCGCAGATACTTCAAAAGTATCAACATGTCCTAATTCATAAGAACCGGAATCTCCCCCAGGACTAAATATAGTTAGTCTTGCTTTTCCTTCAATCACATAATTTAATTCAGGTGAATTTGGATGCCAATGAGGTTCTCGGATTCCATGTGGTTTAAATCTCAATAAATAACATGCTAGTCCTTTCAGGATGGGAAACGCGTTAGCATTCCCTAAAGCAACAGTACCACCTGCGGTCTGGACTTGTGGTGGAAAATTGGCAAGGTCAAACTTGTGATTATTTGCAATTCGTGTATATTTTTCCTTGTTATACAATAAATTTGGTTTTCGCCCGACTACCACATTGTTTGGTGAATTGTTGTTAAATTGATTAAAAAAGGTAGGTGGATTAATACTAAATGTTGCATTCAAAACTCTATTTTGCATTGAGCCTATCGACCCAGAAATTCCTAAATCTTCTGGTTTTTCGTTATTGAAAACTTCAAGAAACTTTGCATCAGTATCACCTATGTTTTCAATATCATGAATATAACCAATAGGAACATAGGATAGATCTCCTGCCTCAATTGTAAATCTATCATAACCATTACCAGGACTAAAAATAGTCATAGCAGTTTTACCACTTACACAATAACCCAATTCTGAAGCATTTGGGTGCCAATGAGGTTCACGTACACCTTCCTTTTTTAAAATTACTAGACCAATAGCCATTCCTTCAAGAGTCGGAAATACTGTACTATCTACCATGGTTCGACTTCCCATGGTGTTAGCAACTTGTGGTGGTGTTCCGTCTAGATTAAATTTATGACTCATATTAGATATTTTTTGTTGTTGTTGCATATTTGTTACTAGTACTATTTGTTCCATTTCCATTTGTTGCAAAAATCTTCCCAAAGGGTAATAAAGTGGGTAGTGTAGCAAAAGTCCCAGTTACGCCTCCTAATTTTAAAAAATCACGACGTGATATTTTTTTTCCAGAATTATGGTTATTTTTAGATATGTTCTCAGGAGACATTGTTCAAAGTATATAACTCAATATTAATAAAGATTTTAAATATTAATATTTTAATAATTATATCCATTTCAATTTGAGAAAAATAATATATTGATTAATTTTATAGCTCCTACCAGTAGAAATATACTAAAAGATAATTTTGATAAAAAAATTTTGGATTACCTAATTTTATCATCTCAAGCCAATTTTTAATAATAATATTACTATTAATATGGTACAAATTTGACATTCAAAACTTTCCAAAAACAATGTACAAAAATAAATTAATTTGCAACTGGTCCCACTTTATAGAAGGGTTCAAATCCCACTGGCCCCATTGTGATAATAGTTATCAAATTGGATTTACCCGAAATAAAAAAATAAGGTTATATTGATTGATAAAAAAATAGACCCGCGTTAAAGATTACATTAATAAAATAGTTCCCTGAATTAGACTGAAATTTAATACTCTTAACCTTTGGAAACATATTTAACCTCTATTTTTAATAAATCTTTTACTGGAATTACTAGATAAGATAGTTTAGAAAAAAGACAGCGTAAAAATATATTAGATTTGTGCCGCACCCCCATCGACGAATAGTTCGATACCGGTGACATAACTGCTCTCATCCGACGCTAGGAACGTGACGACTTTTGCCACTTCATCAGGAGTACCCATCCTCCTCAACGGCACTGTGCTTACGAGGTCTTTTTTGAGTTGGCTGCTCTGTTCCTCATTCTCCATCAAATCACTGAGGGCAGGTGAGTCGATCTGGCCAGGACTGATGGCGTTGACCCGAATCTTTCTATCTCTCAGATCGACAGTCCATGTGCGCGCAAACGAACGTACGGCGGCCTTGCTTGCGCTGTAAACACTAAACCCCTCAACTCCTTTGGATGCAGCGATCGATGAATTTAGAATGATCGAACCACCGTCCTTAAACAACGGAACCGCTTTTTGCACACTAAATAGAAGCCCTTTGACGTTGACACCGAACGTTTTGTCAAAGTGCGTTTCAGAAATTTCCCTTAATGTTGCGAATTCCCCAAGGCCGGCATTGGCGAACAGAATGTCGATGCGTCCCTTTTGTTGTTTTACTATAGAGTACAATCGATCAAGATCTGCAAGATTTGAGACATCACCCTGAACATCGGTAACATTTTTTCCTATACCCCTTACTGCTGCATTGAGTTCGCTTTGACGTCGACCTGTGATGAAAACATATGCACCCTCAGCGACGAACCGCTTTGCCGTAGCAAAGCCTATCCCACTATTTCCCCCTGTAATAACTGCGACTTTACCTTCAAGCATATTCATGATTTTTACTTCTGTTTAGTAGGTTTTAAGTTTATGAGTTTATGAGTTAATAAGGTAGTTTGGCTCTTGTTAATCGTGGATAAGTTCCACATTAACCAGAGAATGTACATCTTCATTTATAATAACAGTTTAATTGATAAATCGTTATCCAAATAGATTAAAAAATCTAATTTATTTATACTTTTAAAATAATAAATGATTTACTTAAATTTAGTATTCTAATATTTATAGACAAATTTACATACTTTAATCACGTATTATTAGATATGGATATGTCTAGTTGTTGTGCCAATTGTGGCAGAAAGACTCAAGATTACCCTATTTTCTGTCATATGTGCAATGACTATTATTGTTCAGAGAAATGTCACTTTGAAAAACATAAACTACAATATCAGAAATTTTGAATGGAAATTAGAATGCTAGAAAAAAGAAACATTAACAAATAACAATATCCTAACTTAAACAAATAATTTCGATTAATTAATTGTTGTACTTGTATACATAGGTTACAATTTCATTTACTGAGATAGGTAACACTTTCTAATCTGATAGGAAGTGTATAAAAAATAGAATTACAAACAAAACTTAATTTAATTTTTTGTCCCTTCAAAAAAGGTAAAATTGCCACGTTCTTCTTTAGTATCAATGACAAATCCTTTATCTTTTAAAACATTCAGAAGTAATGTAACCTTCTTCTTTCATTTAATTCGTTAGTTGTTACAACAATAAAATAAGAACCCTTTGTCGAAAGACATCTTTTGGCTTCAACAATATATTCTTGCCAATTTTTACCAATTAAAGGTAAGGAAAAAATAACAACATCTAGGCTCTGACATTCAATATTGGTTTTACCAATTGAAAGAATCTCATTATACATATTTTAATTATTGCAGTTTACCACATTTACTGCAGAATTTCCCTTGTTTAGGAATTTCTGATCCACAGAAAATACAATTTTTAGTTATTGTTGTCGTTTTTTCTTTTCCACTGCTTTCACTAGAACGTCGTTCCAGCTCAATATCTTTTGCCTTCAATGTTGGTTCTTGCTGCTCTGGTAAAGGCATAACATATTTTTCTCCTCCTCCGCCAACAGGTCCACCAGTACCTACAAAACCCGCTATTCCAAAACCAGCCTGAGGAGAAGAAGGAGAAGAAGCCATTCTACTAGTATCGTTTTTCATTAATGTGTTCTTGTCGATTGTGAACTTTATTTCCAAAATTACTCGAATCGCAAGAAAATCTAATGCAGATTTTGAAACCAGATAATCGACAATTTTAGTAAAGTATTCTTTTTCATTCATTTTTCCTTGCTTGTAGACGTGGGTCGCATCGTTAAACGACTCGTACTTAGCTTGAGTATCATTTATCTGCTGTTTCAATTTCTCAGTCAGTGTTCCTAGAACATCTACTGCGCCAGAATACATTATTGTTGTTAAAGATGTAGATTTCGGCGTTAATAAAAGTTTGAACTTTTCCGAAATTACTCAAGTATTGCCTAAAACAATTGGTAACGTCAACATAGAAATTCCTATGTTGCTATGCTGTTTTTTGTTAATATAAATTGCTATGCTCTACTGTGTACAGTTTACGGTTTACTTTAACACTTTATAATCGCATTCTTTAGTGTACACCTTATTTTTATTTTATTATCTTATTTCCAAAGGCGTATCACATCTTATCACTCCTCTATACATGGCATAAATAACTCATTCTATTCTTTTAGGAAAACTAGATTAAAGATAGGCAATTATTGAGGATTTTATAGATAATTTCATTATTAAATTATAATAATTTTCAAAGACATATAGACAAAAATAAAGGATATTTCTAATATTCTTTAGAAAGTGCCAAAATAAAATTCAAATTTGTTTCACATCCCACTGAGACAAATACAAAATTGTAGTTAATCCCTTTCTATTTTTGACAGACCCACTTGTTATATTTAATATGAAGTCATTTTTTTATTGAATTCTAAATTCCAATTAAGATTTTAGAAGAAAAATTACAACAATAATCATAAAATTTTAATATTGATCTTTATTTTTTTAATAAATTTTCTATCTCTTTTTCTATTATGCTATTGTTTCCCACTATATATTTTGTAAAATAAACTATAAAACAGCATATTTTTTATTTAAAGTGTACTATATTATAAATCAAATTAAGAAAATTATAAATTATATCATTCAGATTTTAACTAAAAAATTAATTTTTATTTGTTAGTCAATTAAACTTCAGCTTTGATGCATATTTTTTATCATAGAATCCATTTGATGTAATAAAGAATAACAAGTCTTTTTTTATTATTTGTTTATAGTCTTTATTATTTGTTACAATATAATTCTCCATTTTATTCTTTTGAAATTTATTTGTTGATGATCATGATTTAGGTTTCAACATAATATTTTCATATATTATCATTAAATGACATATATTACTTTTTCATTTTATATTATTACTTTAGACTAGTTAATCCTTTGGTTTATATTAAGAATCATTTTTCTTAATAGCTATTTATTTAATCTTCTGATTGACTTGCTTTAGGAAAATTAAATGAACCCGAGAAAAATACTGTCCCTTTCAATTGATTAAGAATATATAGTTTAAGGTATACCTAATGGTACTTTAGTGTTATTTCTAGTTATTGTTATCCTTATATTTCCATAATTTTTTATTTTTTCATAGTCTTTATCAGAAAGAGGTATACACTTATTTTTGCCAATTTCATCTGTATTCATGAAAATATGTATTATATTTTCGTCTTCACTCATTTGCAATAATCTTAAAAATAAATTATTATTATTGTTTACTAATGTTTATATTTTATTATTCGAATTAAATACATATTTCTTTTATATTTATAATGTTTATCAATATTGTATTTGTTGTAGACATTATTTGATCTCCCTAACCCTTTTAAGAAATAAATAAAGACTATAATCATGCCAATAGATTCAGAATTTCCAAAAAATCATAAGGTTATAGGAAAACATAAAAATGAAGATGGTCGATTTCACTTTGTCTGGGGTCCAGGAAGATCTGATGCAGAATCCTCATCCCATCAACAAGTTCAAGAAGCATACAAAACCAGAGGTGAAGAATATGTCCCGTTAGGCGTGCATGGTACTTTCGTTGGGGTAGATTGGGACTCGTGTATTGCAGATGGAGCCTGTATAGAGGCGTGTCCAGTACAAGTATTCCAGTGGTACAGAAGTGAACATGATTTACCCGCAATAGAAATGACAAATGCTACAAGCGCAGGAACTGGTGAAAATCATGATAGAGAAGGTAGAAAAGATTATACTGATAAATCGGATCCAGTAAGAGAACATGATTGTATCTGGTGTATGGCTTGTGTAACGGTTTGCCCTACTACTGCAATAAAGGTAGAGGAAGCCAATTTAGACGTTCATAAGAAGATGGAGGAGACAACAGGTTAAATTGTGATAATACGATGACACTTTATTCTTCCCCAATATTTATAATATCTGATCATAGTTTTTGAAATATTTCTGCTTTTTATTGTCTTTATCTCTCCAATAAGTATAATCAGCATAAAGTTTCATAAAGTGGATTTATTGTTTTAGTATTTGGTTATTCTTCAATCATATTTTTTTTGTATCCATGCCAAGGAATACCTCTAATGCTTGTTTTACTAGGTCATCTATTGATATACCACGTTTTTCTGCTTCAATATTAGTTTTTATCCAAATGATTTCATCAATATCTATTGATTTTTTCATTTTAAACATATCTTTTTTATTTTACTAAATATAATTTTATGCTAGAATTGTGATTATATTAATCATAGAATAACTTTGTCTTATTCAAATCCTAGTGGCTCCATATAACATAAGGGGTCAGTTGAATAAAGTGAAACCAGTTAATGTATAATATCGGTATAGAAATTTATTAAGAATTGTAAAAAATATCATAAGAATGAGCAGAATATATATCTTTATAAGAGACATTATTCAAAAAAATTTAATGAACTCATCAAAAGATATTCAATAACAAAGACAGAAAAGGATATAAAATAGAAGAAAGAACCCATTCATGCATAACATATTCAAGAAATTATTTACAGATACAAAAAAGGGAATAGAGTCGCCTTAGTTTTGTACAATTGTTTAATAACATAATTATTTACAGCAGATTGAGTAATCTTAAATTTCAAATACTTTATTTTATTACATGACTTTGGTTGATAAACTATCTAGATAAACAAATAATATATCCTGAAGGAAAGATTAGCTATTAAAAAACAGTCTCCCATAATGCAAAATGTATTTAAATCACGTCATCTTAACAAGCTTGTTTGAAAAGGGTAGAGGTTTTGTCATTATGTCTGTCTGTCTTTTTGATTATCGCCTTTACAACAGGAGGTCTATTTCTGACTCGTTCCGGCACATTTGTACAAGCACTGTCTCCTCAGCAGAGTATCAATGGACAAAATACTGTACCTTTGGACGTAGGAGATTCGATTTTTAATGAAAATACAACCACATTCCTAGGATCAAAGAATATATCATTAACTCCTTACCGAATGACAGAAACATATTACTCTGACCAAGGATTCCTAAAAGGTGTAGGGAATGTTACTAACAATCAGACTTACATAGATACTTACTTATCTGATAAATTAGTCCAGAGCACAGGTAATGGAACATTCGAGACTCCAGATGGGCAAAGTATTGCGTGGATATATTCTGGTATAGGAAAACCGGTTGATGATCGTTGGGTTTTCTATGGAATAAGACTATTCAATAATACGCAAAGCGAATCATTGTCTTTATTAAATAATAGCATCGGTTTATCTAAGAATGTTCTTGGCAACGAGACAGATTACATCTGGATTCTGAAATAGTCCCATTATTACAATAATTACAACATTCATCTTGCCAAAACCACAAATATAACAATATAATACATTCTTATTAAAAATCCATTATATTATGCGCAATGTTTAATTACTTAATGATAATTTAATATGAGTCCAATTTTTGTACCAATATCGCAACGGAAACTACTCGCCCAATAGTATATAAATGTTTTGTTTTTATCCATTGGTAGATTAATAATAACTAAGGCTAGTTAACGAAGTTCTTACTGAAATTATTTCCAATGAAGGACACAATAAAGATTTAACTCCTTATTTAATGTTCAAATATGCTATTAAAACAGAGATTACTAGAAGATATTATGAAAGAAGACTGAAGAAGTTTTTTGACTTTATTGAATTTGAAATAACTGATAAAAATATAGAATTAAAGTGCAATAAATTTGCAGAAAAATCAAAAAGTAACATAAATTGGGCATTGAGTCATATAATCAGATTTTTACAATATCAAAAAGAAAGAGTTGAAAAAAAATAGATTACATCTGGAACATTAAAAGATTTTGTTAAATCATTAAAAGTATTTTGTGAGATGACTGATATACCTATTCCATGAAAAAAGATTACAAGAGAATTACCTAATGCAAGACAATCAGCAAATGATAGAGCTCCGACTATAGAAGAAATTAAAAAATTGTTAGAATATCCTGATATATATTTCAGAAGAAAGTATAAAAATTAAAACAATCTATTTCATGAGTGTAACTGGATACAATTCTTTGTTTCATTGTACAATGATATAATATACAATAATGTTTTCATTATTTAGTCACAAGAAGATGTGAATATTACCTTAAATTAAGAGCCTAAGAAACAAACGAGCTATAGTCCTATCTATTTTTGAGATAGGCTCTTAAAACAAGTATGATAATTTTAGTTACTGCAGAAAATTGAGTGGGCTTTATTCTCCAAATATATTCATAATATAGCCGGTTAGAAACATTCCTACAAATGCCATGTAAATGTGAATTGAAGACTTCCATTCACCTAAAAATGTCCCTAATAATGCCTGTATAATTATTAACACTCCAGAAAATTGCAATATAATTAGCCACATTTGAAAAAATTGGTTTATAACGTTTCTTATTACTTTTCTATAACTTCTAAAAATTTTTTCGATAACTGCTATACGAATTGCTACTGCTAGATATTCTTGTATTACTGTACCAATAATTTGTTCTTTATTTGTAATATCAGTAACAGCAAGATGTTTATTTTGTGTGCAACACAGAAGAATAGAAAAAGAAAGAATATGTAAAAACATCCTGCAAAAATATGAGTGCTAGAAAGAACAAATTCATGACACAATAGATAGATTCAGGAAGTTATCTACAAGAGATGTAATGATCCATTTTAGTCTTGTACAATAGCCAGTAGCATGATTGCTTAAATTGAAATATTCTAGGAAAAGAACCTAAATGTTATATCATTTTTCAGCAATGATATCATCAAAGAAGATTAGCAAATGAAGATCCGCATAACCATTCTGTAATTTATTTTCGAATAAATTTAACGTGCTTTTCTTAGAATTTCGATTACAATTAAGAAATTTAATGATAAATAATGTACAATTTATATATTCCATTGGCTTTTTTGACGAGCCTTATTATTTGGAGATATTATATTACTAAAAAATATCTTCTATTGTACAAAAAAATACTGTAATAATCTTTTATTAAATTAATTGCTAATAATGTATTTTCTATCTTTAGAAATAGACATATATTTAATAGGAAATTTTACTATATTTTAAAAAATGGTAACAAATCCAACATATATTGTAGCCATAATTGTGATGTCTTTAAGTTTTGTTCTTGCCGGTCAATCGGTCTTAGCTCAAAATTTTGGATACAATGAATATTCAGATGACATCTATTACGATGACAGCTATAGCTATAACAAAGATCCAAGAATAGATGAAAGATATGTTTCAGACTCATATGACAGCTATTACGATGACAGCTATAGCTATAACAAAGATCCAAGAATAGATAAATGCTATGTTTCAGACTCATATGACAGCTATTACGATGACAGCTATAGCTATAACAAAGATCCAAGAGATGACAGAGACAATAAACCAGGTTCACCAGACCCAGATTGTCCAAATACCTTAACATCACATCCATTTAGTATAAACACAGACATGATGAGACCAGTCGTGTACTTGATAGATCCTGTCAGTGATACTATTATAACTGTAGATCTTTCTACAAATCCTAAATATCCAACTGGCAGTTTACCACTTCATGCTCTTATTACACCAAATGGAAAGAAGGCATTTCTTAGTACAATGAGTTCTGATACTGCTCCTGCTACAATACTTGCACTTGATATAAATAATATCGATTGGCAAGCAGGCAAAGCTGATGTTGCCATTACTAATGTTATTAAAATAGCTGAACCCAATACCAAACCACCAACTCCACCTGTACAAAATCGTACAGATGATGACACTCAACCAATAATAGCTAAAATGTGGTTCCCACAGAATGTCCAAATTCATGGTCCTTCATTACATCCAACCAGTAAATTTGCATACT